>DIFQ01000013.1 GCA_002419215.1 Syntrophaceae bacterium UBA5744 | reverse complement strand
AGAATATCTTCGGCGATAATTACAGGTTTGGGGTGCGTTTCTTTGACAATACTGGATTCCGGATCAAGTCCGGAATGACGACGATTTTGATCCGTTCGATCTTCGAGCAAACGGGTATGCAACTTCTTTCATCAGCGTCCCCAAATGAAAAAGCTCCCCTCACGTGTGATGGGGAGCTTTTCTCGGCAGGGATTGATTCACTTTTTCAGTTCCGCGATCAGCTTCGGCACGACCTCGTAGAGACTGCCCACGATCCCGAAATCGGAAAGTGCGAAGATGGGCGCGTTCTCGTCGCGGTTGACGGCGCAGACGATCTTCGCGCCGCGCACGCCCGTCATGTGCTGGATCTGTCCCGACACGCCCAGCCCCACGTACATCTCCGGTTTCACCTGCACGCCGGAGAGGCCTATGCAGAGATCCTCGGGGAGCCAGTGCATCTCCTCGGTCAGCGGCCTCGTGGCGCCCAGCTCTCCGCCCAGCGCGTCGGCCAGCTCCCGCGCGAGCGCCAGGTCCTCCTTCTTGTCGAAGCCGCGGCCTGCGCAGACGATGACCCGGGCCTCGGCGATATTCTTTGCCACTTTCTCCTTCGGTTTTCTCTCGAGGATTCTCACCGCCGACGGGGGCGGGGAGGGCAGATCCCGCGTTTTGCCCGTCCTGCCGTCCACAAGCTGCGCGGGCTCGAAAGACCGGGGGGGCGAGGCGACGACGACGGGCTTTGCGGAAGAGGTGAGTTTCTGGATCGCGGCGCCGCCGTAGGCGAGGCGCTCCATCCGGATCGAGCCCGAGCCCTTGTCGAAGGCAAGCGCCGTGCAGCCGCTGCAGAGCCCTGCGCCGAGACGCGAGGCGAGCCGTGCGGCCATCTCCTTTCCCCTCGCCGTGGAGATGAACAGGATGAGATCCGGCTGTGCCGTCTTCGCCTCCCGCTCGATTACCGGCAGATACGCCCCAAAGGGCTGATCCGGCGGCAGCTCCGGCAGCAGGAACACCTCGTCGGCGCCGCGGGCGATGTAGTCCTCCGGCGGGCCGGCCCCCTTCCTGACGACGGCCGTCAGCGCCGTCCCCATGTCCTGGGCCAGCGACCGGCCGGCACCCAGAAGCTCGAGGGCCTGCTCCCGCGTCTCCGCTATGATCCATATCCCTGCCATCGTTTCCCCCTTAACGGATCACGCCGCTCTTGCGCAGCGAATCGACAAAACGGGCAATCCCGGCGGCATCGGCCGCGAGCTTCTCCCCCGTTCGCTCCAGGCTCGAGGCCGTCATGGCCTCCGTCTTCAGTGTCCCTTCGAAGCCTCCCGCAATCTCTTCCTTTTTGACTGTCGTGACGGGTTTCCTGCCGGCCATCAGCGTGTCCTTCACGCCGGGGATCCGCGGCGTGTTGATGTCGGGCAGCACCGTCACCAGCGCAGGAAGCGGCGCCTCGACGACCTCGACGCCGTCCTCGACGCGCCGGTCGGCAACGAGCTTTCCTCCTTCAAGGGAGAGCTTCTGGACGAAGCAGACGCAGGGGATCCCCAGAAGCTCGGCAAGCCTCGGTCCCACCTGCTGGGCGTAGAGGTCGCTCGACCCCTCGCCGCAGGCGATGAGGTCGTACTGCGGGATGCGCGTGCGGATGACCTCGGCGAGGATCGCCGCCGTTTGAGAGGGCTCCAGATCCTTGAAGGACGGGTCGGAAACGAAAAAGGCCTGGTCCATTCCCCGCGAAAGGCCGTCCTTCACTCCCTTGGCCGAGTCGGGGGCGCCGACGGTGATACCGATCACGGAGCCTCCGCCGCCGGCATCCCTGAGGCGTGCGGCCTCCTCGATGGCGTTGCGGTCATACTCCCCGATCTTGTAGTCCACCGACGAGAGGTCCAGGGCGCCGCCTGCGCCGCGGCGGATGTATGCCTCGTCGACGACCCATTTGAAGCAGGCTACCACTACCGGCATTTCATGCCTCCGAAAAAGGGGTATCGGGTATCGGGCATAGGGTTTAGGGTCTGAAGGTGCGAGGATTTCTTATAATAAAGTCTGATTCCTTCCCGATACCCAAGACCCTAGACCCGAGACCCTGTGTTTACCTCAGCACCGTGCCCGAGATGACCATCCGCTGGGCTTCCGAGGTGCCCTCGTAGATCTCCAGGATTTTTGCGTCGCGCATGAGCCGCTCCACCTTGGCGCCCTTGATGTAGCCGTAGCCGCCGTGGATCTGGACGGCCTTCGTGGTGTGGTGCATGGCCTTCTCGGCGGCGAAGAGCTTCGCCATCGAGGCATCCTTGGTGAAGGGCAGCTTGTTGTCCTTCAGCCATGCTGCGTAGTAGGTCAGGAAGCGGGCGGCCTGGAGATCCGTTGCCATGTCGGCGATCATCCAGGAGATGGCCTGGTGGCGCGCGATGGGGCTCCCCATCTGGACGCGCTCCTTCGAGTACTTGATGGATTCATCGAGAGCCGCCTGGAGGATGCCCACGCCCTGGGCGGCGATGCCCACGCGGCCGTGGTCGAAGGCCGCACCGGCGTTGACCATGCCGGCGCCCTCGGCGCCGAGCAGATTTTCCTTCGTCAAACGGCAGTCCTTGAAGACGACTTCCGAGGTCTGCGAGGAGCGAAGCCCCATCTTGTGGAAGTGCTCGCCCGGCTTCAATCCCGGTGTCCCCTTGGGGATGATAAAGGAGCTCATGCCCTTGCGGCCCGCCGCCTTGTCGGTCCAGCAGAAGACGAGGTAGGTGTCCGCGATGGGACCGTTGGAGATGAAGGTCTTCGTGCCGTTGAGGACGTAGGCGTCGCCGTCCTTCGTGGCCGTCGTCGTGGCGGCCATGACGTCGGTGCCGGCCCCGGGTTCGGTGAGGACGAAGGCGCCCAGGTGCTTGCCCGTCGCCAGGGGGACGAGGTATTTCTTCTTCTGGTCTTCCGTGCCGAAGAGGTTGATCAGCATGCAGGCGATCCCCACGTGGATCGACACGGTGAACCCCGTCGACGAGCAGGCACGCGACAGCTCCTCCACGACGATGGCGTTGGTCAGGTAGTCGGCGCCGGCGCCGCCGTACTGCGTCGGGATGGGAATCCCCATCCAGCCGCCCTCGGCGAGCTTCTTGAAGAGATCAACGGGATGGCTTTCCTTCTCGTCGATTTCCGCGGCGATGGGCTCGACGTTCTTCACGCAGAATTCCCGGATGTTTTTACGGATGAGTTCCTGTTCCTCGGTCAACTTGAAATTCATGACATCCCTCCTTCGCTGATGTTATCGGAATGCTTGACTGAAGTTGCTTCAGTCATAAAGCTCCCATGATGCCGCCCCCTATAATTCGGTGAAGCTCGGAAGTTAGGAAGATCGGAAGAGCGGACGAAGAGGAAAAAGAATAATTGCCGGCATCTTTTCTTGTCTTACACCGATCTTCCGCTCTTCTTAACTTCGCCCTGGATGCACGTTGCCCGGCATATCTCGATCGTTATCCAAAACGATACTGAATACCGGCCCCTCCCTCGGGGTAGCCCCACTCGAGCACCTCGGTGCCGCAGGCGATGCGGCAGGTGCCGCACTCGAGGCATCCGTCAATGGTCAATACGAATTCGCCCGCTTCGTTGACGCTGTAAAGCCCTGCGGGACAACCCCTCACGGCCGCTTTCAGCCGGGGGTCGCGCTCCATCCCGGCCTTGATCTTGATGTGGGGCGCGGACAGCGGCTTGAAGACGTTGAGGCCCAGTTTCGCCTTGAGGTCGCTCATATCTTTGTGACCTCCCTGGCGTCCTTGAGAATCGTCCAGAGCTGGCTCAGGGTCAGGTGCCGGCGCAGCGTCGTGAAGATCGATGACTTGGGCCCGGCCGGTACCGTGTAGAGATCGCGCAGCAGATTTCCCATGAGCTCCGGGTAGTGGCCGAACAGGTGCGGGTTGGAAAGCACCCGGGGCGTGTCCTGGAACGTTTTAAAATCATGCAGAACGAAGCTCTCTTCCAGGAGCTTCTGGTAGACGGCAAGCGTTGCGGCGTCGTAGCGCCCCGCCTTTTTCGCTTCGATGACAGTCCTTGCGGCATAGTGACCCGAGGCCATGGCGTATTCCATCCCCCGTACGGTAAACCCCAGGTTGAGGGCAAATCCCGCCGAGTCCCCCGCCACGAGGATGCCGTCCCCGTAGAGGCGGCTCAGGGCCCGGTAGCCCCCCTCGGGAATCACGTGCGCGCCATACTCGACGGTCTTCCCGCCCCGGATGAGCGGTTCGATCTCGGGCCGCGCCTTGAAGGCTTCGAAAAGCCCGGGCACATCGCCTGCCGCCTCCTCCTTCGCGATGTCTTCGATGGAGACGACCAGGCCCAGGCTCACACTGTCGCGGTTCGTGTAGAGGAAGCCTCCCCCGAAGAGGCCCTTGGTGATGTCCCCCGCGAAGAGATGGGCCGCCCCCTCGCTGTCGCCTATGTTGAATCGGTCGTTGATCACAGAGGGGTCGAGCCGGATGATCTCCTTGACGCCCACGGCATTGTCGTGCGCCCGGCCAGGTGACCGGAGCCCCGCCTTCTCCGGGATCAGCGAAAGCACCCCGTCGCAGGCGATGACCACGTCGGCACGCAATTCGTCGCCGCCGGCGATCACGCCGGCGATTTTCCCGTTTTCCCGGATCACGTCTGAAACAAGGGACTTTGGAAGCAGCATGGCCCCGCGCTCCTCGACGCGCTCGGAGAGCCAGCGGTCGAATTTCGAGCGAAGGACACTGTAACTCTGGGGCTTTTCGGCTCGCAGTTCGCTGCCGGTGTAGTGGAAGGTGAATGAGCGGTTCCGGGCCATGAGGGTGGCCCCTTCGCGGACGATGGCCCGCTCGAGGGGTGCCTCCTCCCAGAGTCCCGGGAAGAGGTCGCGGACGGGATTCAGGTAGAGGCGGCCGCCGGAGACGTTCTTGGAGCCGGGGTAGTCGCCACGCTCGAGGACGACGACCTCGATGCCTTCGCCGGCGAGCGTCCATGCCGCCGCAAGCCCCGCCAGGCCCGCCCCCGCAATGATGACGTCGAATTTCTCCACCGCATCCCCCCTTTGACCCTGCTGCGATGAACGCTAAATTCATACCTTTTTTCCCTCAGAAGTTCAACCCTAAAGCACGAAATTGGCTGATGATTCAGCCGGGGTATGCTTCTTGCAAAAATATCCGACACTTCAGTTGTATTGGCTGAAAAGGAGATGGTTTTCAGCTGTCCGGCAGGAGTGCCCGCTCGGCGAAGCGTCAAATTACCGGTCACCGCGTGAAAAGAAAGGAAAGTGCCGTGGATGTCAAAAATCCCATCGCCAACCCGCTGATCGTCCTGCGCGAGGAATTCGACGACTGGGCGATCCTCTTCGACCCCGACACGGGGAATGCCTTCGGCCTCAACCCCACCGGGGTTTTCATCTGGAAACTCCTCGACGGGAAGCACAACACGGATGACATCGTGAGCAGGCTTTGCGAGGAGGCCGATGACGTTCCCGAGGACGCCGGCGAGCATGCCCGCCAGTTCATTGCGTCCCTGGAGCAGCAGGGCCTCGTCGGCTACGAAGTCATCGCCGGCAATCCAGCATAAGTCACCCGGTGGAGAATACAGACATGACCCAATATTGCACCCGCAGGGTACCGCCATGCGCCTGATGCGCACCCCGAAGAAGATCGATATCGACATCACGAACCGCTGCAACCTGCGGTGCCGCTACTGTTACCACTACGAGAGCGCAGGCGATGCGGACGGCGACCTCCCGGTATCGGAGTGGCTCCGGTTCTTCGAGGAACTCAACCGCCTGGCCGTCACGGAGGTGACGATGGCCGGCGGCGAGCCCTTCATCCGCGAGGACCTCAAGGAGATCATCGGGGGGATCGTCCGCAACCGGATGCGATTCCAGATCCTCAGCAACGGGACGCTGATCGACGATGACATGGCGGACTTCCTCGTCTCGACGAGGCGCTGCAACTACGTCCAGGTCTCCATCGACGGTTCCATCCCCATGACGCACGACGCCATGCGCGGGAAGGGGAGTTTCTCGAAGGCCATGCGGGGCCTGATGACCCTTCGGCGCCACGGCGTTCATACGGCGGTGCGCGTGACGATCCACCGCAAGAACGTCCACGACCTCGACGGCGTGGCAAAACTGCTCCTGGAGGATATCGGCCTTTCCTCCTTCGGGACCAATTCCGCAGGCGCCATGGGCCTGTGCCGGAAAAACGCCGAGATGGTGCAGCTCACGACGGAGGAGCGGACGATCGCCATGGAGACCCTGCTGCGATTGGCGAAGAAATACAACGGGAGGATCAACGCCATGGCGGGACCGCTGGCTGAGGCCAGGGGCTGGTGGGACATGGAGGAGGCCCGGAACGGGGGAAAGCAGCTGACATCGCCGAAGCGCGGATTTCTCACGGGATGCGGCTGTTACCGGGCGGGTCTCGCCGTGCGGGCCGACGGCGTCATCACGCCCTGCACGATGCTTTCCCACATCGAACTCGGCCGCATCAACCGCGACGACCTCGGGGTGGTCTGGAGAGACCACGAAGCGCTCAACATCCTCAGGCGAAGGCAGGAGATCCCCCTTACGAGCTTTTCCTTCTGCGAGGGGTGTCCTTACGTGAATGCCTGCACCGGCAACTGCCCGGGGCTTTCCTACACGCTGACGGGCGAGGTCAACCACCCGAGCCCCGATGCCTGCCTGCGGAAGTTCCTCGACGAGGGAGGCAGGCTCCCGGACCGGACCCTGCTTTGATGAACGGAACAGGAGTGAAATGACGAGAAACCCCGGTGAGAATCTCTTCCTCGTTTTCGTCCTCGCGGCGCTCGCCGTCGTGTTGTTCGCGCTGGTTCCCCCGGGGCTCTCTTCCAACGAGGAAGGGGTCCAGTACGTGCAGATGAAGAACATCGTCCTGCACGGATCCTTCGAGATCCGGTCGCCGGCTCTCGGCCTCGGTTTCGAGGCGGAGGATCTTGCAGGACCTCGGGGATTTTTCGAATCCCGCGGCGGCAGGCTCTACGCGATTCCGCCCCCGCTCTTTCCTTGGATGGCGAGCCTCCTTTACCCGGTTTTTGGCGAGCGGGCCGTCGACTTCGCGCCGATCCTCTTCGTTTTTCTCTCGGCGCTCTTCCTGGGCCTGATCCTGGACCGGGTGATGAAGAGGGATGCTCTCTTCTGGCTCCTGCTTGCGGCCTTCCTGTTCGGCTCCCCCGTTTTCATGCAGGGCTTTCAGTTTTCGGGGATGGCCCTCGCTCTGTTTCTGGTCGTCTCGGCGCTCTGGCTTCTGGCGGGCCATTTCGGGGGCAATCCTTCCTGGGCGAAACTCTTCCTCGCTTCGGTGCTGGTGGGGGCTTCGGCGATCGTCAGGATCGAGTGCCTGGTCATCGTCTTTTCCTATTATCTCTGCGCCGCAATCGTCCTGTATGCGCATAGACGCCTGGGCGATCTGTGGACGGTCTTTGCGGGTGGAGTGTTCTGTCTGATCGTGCTGATCCTCCATGACGTTGTTTTCCATGGCCGTTTTCCCGGTCCGTACCTCCAACTCCTTCTGCCGTTCTACGCGCTTTCCCCGATCCGCCTTGCCGTCCTTGGCGGGGGCCTTGCCTTGTCGTGCGCCCTGTTCATCCTGTCCCGGCAGGAAGAGATCGGCCCGGTCCGGAAAGCGGTTCTGTCGGTCCTGTCCGTCATCCTGCTGTTCGGCGCCGTGCTCACGACGGCGGCCCGGATCACCGTATCCCATCTCATGGCCCTTTTCCCGGCGGCGCTCTTCGTGTTCTACGGCATCCCGGAGCGCCTCGAGCGGTTGAAAAAAAAAGGAGGGATCCTCGAGGCCATCCTTGCGGCCACCGTCGTTGTCTGTCTCGTCCTCGGAGCGGCGATCCTGCATCCCGGAAATTGGATCGTCCTTTCCGTGTGGCTGCCGATGGTCCCCCTCGTCATCGTCCTTCTTGCCCTGGAACGGGACCTGATCTTCTCGACCGTGGGCATGTGCCTGGTGCTGGCCTTCTTCTGTGGTGTCGCTTTCGTGAACGGGATCCAGGAGTCAAAGGCCCGCTTTCTGAAATACAGGGACTATAATGCGGCGCGCATGGCCTTTCTCGAGAAATATACCTCGGCGGGGAATGTCATCCTCTTCGATGATACCGGGGACATGGAGCACGCCGGGCCGCTGTTTTTCGACAGGGTCTTCCTCGTGGCGCGGAGCCCAGGCGATCGAGATCGCCTGGTTCGGGCACTCACGGCGGGTAAGGTCGAGAGGGCTTATGTCTGGACGGGCAACCCGATGGGCATCGGCGGGTTCAATCCGTACAGTGCGGAGGAAACAGCGGTATTCGTATTCCCTGCCCCGCCGCGGTCGAAATCCTGCTGCGGCGGCTCCTGCAAGGGGAAAGATGATTATCTGGTGCGGGTTAACATCCCTGAATTGACTGCGGCCGACACCGGCCGGGGAGGATCGTGAACGTGTATTCGAATCAACCTTCGATTGCTGGCGAAGGCGGCAGTGCAGTCTTGGCGGCCGCCAGGCCCGTCCCGCCCCTCAATACGCTCTACTTCTACCTCACCGAGGGATGCAACCTGCGGTGCCGGCACTGCTGGATCGAACCTCCGCACCAGTCGGAAACGCGGCAATTTCCCGCCCTGGAGCCGGGGCTCTTCCGGCGGATCATTGTGCAGGCAAAGCCTCTGGGGCTTTCCTCGGTGAAGCTCACGGGCGGCGAGCCTCTCATGCACCCGCAGATCGGGGAGATCCTGTCGATCCTCCGGGAAGAGAAGATCCGCTTCAACGTGGAGACCAATGGGGTCCTCTGCACGCCGGAGGTGGCAAGGGACCTTGTCCGTTCCGGTCTCTACCACCTCTCCGTGAGCCTCGACGGGTCCGACGCCGCGACCCACGAGTGGGTGCGGGGCGTGAAGGGCTGCTTTGGGGCGGCCTTGCAGGGTATCCGGAACCTCGTCGCCGCGGGCATCCGGCCGCAGGTGATCATGACGCTCATGAGGCGAAACGTCGGGCAGATCGAAACGCTCGTGCGCCTCGTCGAGTCCCTCGGCGCCGGTTCGGTCAAGTTCAACATCGTCCAGCCCACGGCCCGGGGGGTGAAGATGCACGAGGCCGGCGAGACCCTCGGCATCCGGGAACTGATCGAACTGGGCAGGTGGATTGAAAAAGATCTGGCCCCGACGGTACAGGTCCGGCTCTTTTACAGCCATCCTGCCGCCTTCCGGACGCTCGGCAGGATGTTCGGCCAGAACGGTGACTGCGGAATCTGCGGGATCCGCGGCATCCTGGGTGTGCTGGGAAACGGCTCCTACGCGCTCTGCGGGATCGGCGAGACCGTGCCCGAGCTGGTCTTCGGCGACGCCGCGAAGGATGCCCTTGCCGATGTCTGGAGGGACAACGCCGTGCTCAACGAGATCCGCGGGGGGCTGCCCCGGAAGCTCGACGGGATCTGCGGGGATTGCCTCATGAAGGGGGTCTGCCTGGGGAGCTGCATCGCCCAGAACTACTACCGAAGCCGCAACCTCTGGGCGCCCTTCTGGTTCTGCGAGGAGGCATCGAAGTTGGGGTTATTTCCCGAAACACGCGTCAGGAAGGGGCTTCCTGCAACGCAGGAGGCAGCTCGAAGAGAGGAGAGGGCGTGTACCTGTCGTTGAGAGACGGCGGCTGATCGTGTTCTTGAGGCGGAAGTCGGTCAACGCCGGATGGCGTGATCCGTCTGCTGCTAAATGGGAGGACGCGGAGGGGATCCTCTCTCAAGGGTGATCGGTGTGAACGAACGAACAAAGTATGAAAAACCGGTCCTGGTCGACATGCGCGACCATTCCGCCCTTGGGTATACCTCGTGCAACGGCGGATACAACGTGGAGAACTGCACGGAGGGAAGCTGCGTCGTCAGTGCCGCCTGTGGAAACGGCACCGAGGCAAACGGCTGCACGAACGGCACCAACGCCTGCCACCCCTCGGGGTGCACCTACTCCTGCTGCTACAGCGGCGACGTCGTCGAGGGAGGCATCCAGGTCATGTGCTGGTGCAGTGGCGGGTCTTCGGCCGGATACCGTTGCGAGGCCGGCACTCGCGCCTCGTATCTGTGTGAAACCGGAGGAACTCAGTGTTTTTGATATTCGCTGTCAGTATTGCCGGCCGGATGCCTTTTTCTTCTTACAGTGGACACAGACCGAGAGGCCGCTTTGGGGAAAAAGCGAAGGTGTCATAGGAAGAAACAGACATGTCCTTGAAGGTTCATCTGACTGTCGATCATGATGCCGTCTGGGCCTTCGAGGCTGACGGGGCGGCCGCTGGCTGGCTGGCTGAGTTTGCGTCGGCCATGGGCCTGTCCCCGGGCGAGGGCCGGGCAGACCGCCATGTCCAGATCGAGCTCATGTCCCGCAAGCCCGGGGAGTTTTTCGGGCCTGTAGTGCGCCGTTACGCACAGGCCCCGACGGCCGGGGCTTGGAGAATCCGCGAGTATGCCGACCAGGTGCTCTTCGAGCACCCGGAGATCCGGGAGATCCTCTGCGAAGTGGCCCTTGATGTAAACGGGCAGGCGCGCAGCCGCCAGATGCGCCGGGCGCTGATGCCCGTTTATCTGGAGGCCCTGAAGCGCGTCGGCCTGCCCCTTCACGGGGCCCTGGTCGAAATCGGCGGATCGGGCGTGATCCTCGCGGGACGCAGCGGCGAGGGAAAATCCACCGCCTGCCGCAGGCTTCCGCATCCCTGGCGGGTGCGGGGTGACGATCTCTGCCTCGTGGTGCGCGGCGGGGACGGAAACTACCGGGCCCATCCGCTCCCGACGTGGAGTAGCATCCGGAAAGGCTGTGAGTCGGGGAGGTGCCGGTCGGAGGCGTCGGTTCCCCTCGCAGCCGTGTTCTTCCTGGCGCAGTCGCCCGGTGACGAATGCCTGGAACTGAAGAAGAGCGCGGCTGCCATTTCCTTGGCCGGATCGGCCATTGAGGTGTTCCGGTCGATCGACTTCGGGTTCCCGAACGGGGAAGATGCAAGCGTGAAAAAGGCCCTCTACCACAATGCGGCGGCGGCAGCCCTGGCGATCCCCGCGTACCGCCTTCGCCTGAGTCTCACGGGCCTGTTCTGGGAGAAGATCGAGGGAGCGCTGGAAGAAGGGGACTGGCTCCTTGATGAGAGAGGAACAGGATTTCAATGAAAACAAGATTTCGCTACGAACCCCCTCTTCTCGTCGACATGAAGGGGCCCCAGGTGTGCGGGGAGTTCATCTCCTGCAGAAACGGAACGAATGCAACGTTGGGAAGCTGCATGGATAGCACGCGATGCGGAACGGGCACGACAGCGGAGTGGTGCGGCTCCGGAATCTCTGCCTGCGGCTGCGATTCCTGCTGCCAATCCGGCATCGATTACTCGTCTACGGCGGGGTTCCCGTGGGTTGGCGGGTGCCTGTGCTATGGCGGCGGGCAGGCCTACGAATCCTGCGGTGACGGGAGTTACACGTCAGGCCCGTGCGAGAGTGGTGAGTGGGCAGAGAATTATACCTGCAACGGGGGTTCGAATGTCTACTACACGTACGGTTATCTGCAAAACTGCGACAGCGGGGCGTGATGTACATCCTTAGCCTTTCGAATGGCCAGTCATGGGGCATCCCCTCCGCCGGGGAGACCCGGAGGTGGGCAGACGAGTTCGCGCGCCTGCTCGGGCTGCCGGAGTCTCAGGGCCGTCCGGACTGCGTGATCCGACTCGAGGGGTTTCCGCAGGCATCGGGCGCGGGAGGCGGCGGTTTCGGGGTCCCGCCGCTCGGATGTTCCGGCCAAGGGTGGCGCGCCCTGATGTTTCCGCTTCTCGAAATCTGGTGCCGCGAGGGGTTTCGCGAAAACGTCTGCAGGCTCCGTGGAACCGATGATCCCCGCCGTATCCGGGAGCAGATGCGCCACGCGCTGATTCCCCTGTATCAGTCGGCCCTGTGCCGCGGCGGTCTTCCGCTCCACGCGGCCCTCGTGGAGCGAGACGGCCGGGGCATGCTGCTCATCGGCAAAAGCGGGGCGGGCAAGTCGACGGCCTGCCGCCGTCTGCCGCCCGGGTGGACGGTTCTCGGCGACGACCTGGCCCTCGCGATGCGAAATCGCGAAGAGAAATTCGTTGTTCACCCGCTGCCGACGTGGAGCCGCGTCGGCAGCGGATCCCGTGATGAAAAATGGGATATCCAGCACAGCGTCGAGCTGTCCGCGATCTTCTTTCTCGCCCAGGCCGCCCATGACGAGGTCCTGCCGGCGGGCAGCGCGGCGGCGGCGGTCATGCTGGCCCATGCGGCCGAGACGATCTTCAACTCGGTGCGCACGACGGAGTGCGCCTTCGGGGCCCCTTCCCTGAAGGGCGAGATCTTCGCCAACGCCGCCGACATGGCCCGCTCGATTCCGGCCTACATCCTCCGCCTGAGCCTCACGGGGCTGTTCTGGGAGACGATCGAGCAGGTACTGGAGCCTGTTGAAACACGGGATAGAGAGGCCGAAAAATTTTCCGGCATACCAAAGGAGAATGACGGGCCTCGTTGATTTCAAGCAAAGCCCGAGCACTGTTCAATCCGGTGAGACCGATAAACAATGACCATGAAATTTCTCTATGAGCTGCCACTCCTCGTCGATATGAACAGGGGCACGGTCTGCGGGGAGTTCTATTCGATCTGTTCCACGGGCTCGAATCACAACCGGTCAGGAACGTGCTACCAGGGCAGCTGCCCGGACCAGGTGATCTGCCAGACAGGGACTGCAACGGAAACCTGCTCTCCCACGGGCAACAGCGCCTGCGGCTGCGATGCCTGCTGCGGCGAGGGGAACTCCGTGGCCCCGTCCGGGGGATCCTGGACGATGTACGATTGCTACTGCAACACAGGCGACTCGGCGGGCAGATCGTGCAACACGTTGGGCAGCCATGCGCTGACGAACAACTGCTTCGTCGGGGACATCGTCTATACGAACTGCTACTAGGGTTCCTATGGAAAAATCTCTTCAACTCGCCGACGGCCGCTGCTGGGGGATCCGCGCATGCGAGGAAACCCTTCAGTGGGCGGACGAGTTTGGTCGGATCATGGGGATGGGAACGTGCGACGGGATCCCGGATGCCGTGCTGAGCTTGCAGCGGGTCGAGCCTGCTTCCGGCGGGAAACCCCGTCCCTGGTGGAGACCCGCCGCAGGCTATCCCGGCAAGGGGTGGCGGGTTCGCATATCCCCGGGCCTCGAGCTTTGGAGCCATCCGGAGGTGAAGGAAACAATCGGCGGGCTTGGGGATTACAGTGATCGGGAATCGATCCTTTACCAGATGCGTTTCTCCCTCTATCCCCTGTACGAAGAGACCGTCCTGAGGGGCGGACTGCCCGTGCATGCCGCCCTCCTGGAGCATGAGGGCAGGGGCATCCTGCTGGCCGGGCGAAGCGAAGTGGGCAAGTCGACGGCATGCCGCCGGGTTCCTATGCCCTGGAAACCCCACGGGGACGACATGGCACTGATTGTCCGCGACGCTTCGGGCCGTTATCATGCTCATGCGCTCCCCACGTGGAGTGTCCTTCGCAGCGGGCAGCAGGACCGGACGTGGAACGTCGGCCGCTCCGTTCCTGTCGCTGGCATCTTCTTTCTCGTCCAGGCCGAGACGGATCAGACCTTCTACCCGGGAGGAGGGGCCGCCTCGGTGATGCTCGACTCGGCTTCCATGATGGTGTTCCGGTCCGTGAATTCGGTGCCCGATCCGATCGATGGTTCGCCCCTGCGGAGGAACGTCTATACCAATGCCGCCTCCATGGTTTCTGCCGTTCCCTGCTTCATCCTGCGCCTGAGCCTCACGGGCCGCTTCTGGGAGAAAATCGAAGAGGTATTGGAAAAAGGGGACAGTCCTTTTTTACGAGGATCGAAATCGGCATGAGTGTAACGTGTGAAAAAGCCAACGGCGCGGTCTTCTGCCGCGGCGAGAGCATGCAGCCCCTCTTTCGGCCGGGGGACCGCATCCTTTTTGATCCCTGCCGCATCGAAGAAC
Organism: Syntrophaceae bacterium UBA5744; assembly: GCA_002419215.1. Classification (GTDB taxonomy): domain Bacteria; phylum Desulfobacterota; class Syntrophia; order Syntrophales; family UBA2192; genus UBA2192. The sequence continues at coordinate 11,679 of DIFQ01000013.1, read as the reverse complement.
TACGGCCGGGCGACGTGATCCTCTTCACCCCGCCTGGCGAAAAAGAACGCGTTGTCCACCGCATTGTCTCCAAGGGATCTGGGGGTATCCGGACAAAAGGGGATGCAAACCCTTATCTGGATGCATGGGTACTTCGCCAGGAAGACATCATCGGCCGCGCCGAGTGCCTGGAGCGAGATGGAAAATTCACCCCCGTTGCAGGCGGCCTCACAGGGCGCGTGCTGAGCACATTCATCCGGGCGCTGCGAAAGTCGGACCACTTGGCCTCCCATGTCCTGAACCCCTGCTATCGGGGCCTTGCAAGAAGCGGGCTTTTCCGCATGCTTCTGCCCTCATCCTTGCGCCCGAGGGTCATCGTGTTCGAGCGCGACGGCACAAGGGAGATGCAGCTTGTACTGGGAAAGCGCATCATCGGGCGGCGCACCGCAGGCGCAGGTGTCTGGACCATCCGTCGGCCCTTCCGAATCTTCGTGGATGAGCAGGCCCTGCCGTGAAAAAGGGGTACACCTTTTTATTCCTATGGGTTCAATCCCCCGAAGCCCTCTTTGCATAGGTCATTCTCGCGAAAGCGGGAATCCATTCGAAGACTGGATTCCGGATCAAGGCCGGAATGACAGTTGATCCCCGATAGCTTGCTGCAGGGTAGTTCATTTCCCTATTGCGACTCAGAATGGAAATGACGAGACCATTTTTTACAATTGTCCTGTCGTCATGTCAGGAAGATGAGGTCTCTCCCCATTTTGCCTAATCGGGCATGATTCTGGCATCTTTTGGGTAAAGAAGGGTCGGCCCCCATTTTCTTAAGTATGAAAACCTGGATTGAATATCTCAGAAGCGGGCTTGCGCGCAAGGCGCCGGAGGACCGGATTGCCGGGGGGAAGCCCTGTGCCGGGATCGGCGACAACCTGCGCCGGCACCTGCCCTTTTTCCGGCGGCACTGGAAGAAGGGGGCCCTGGGAGCGGGCTTCATCCTTCTCAATGCGCTCATGGCCTTCCCCATGCCTCTCGTTTCCCGCTTCGTCATCGACGAGGTCATCCTAGGGAAACAGCTTTCGCTCCTTCCCTGGGTGCTTCTCATCATGGCGGCCATCGCCCTCTTCTCGCGCGCGATGGGCCTGTTCCAGAACTGGTTTTTCCTGCGCTACAGCCAGGGCATCACTCTCGACATCCAGAAGCAGGTGCTGGACCACTCTTTCAGCCTTCCCAAGTCCTTCTTCGACCGAAACCAGACGGGCTATCTGCTGGCGCGCATGACGGGCGACATCGGCGGCGTGACCTGGTTCCTCTCGGGGAGCCTCGTGGGCATCGTGACGAACATCCTGTATTTCATCGGCGGCATCGCCCTTCTTTTCTGGCTGGAGTGGAGGCTCGCATTGGCGGCCCTCGCGGCCGTGCCTGTCTTTCTGATCGTCCTGCGGCGGTTCTCGGACCGGATGCATGCCCTGAACCACGCGGGCAGCGAAGAGAACGCCCGCTACATGAGCGGCTTCCAGGAAACGCTCAACTCGATGCCGCTGGTCAAGGCCTTTGCCGCGGAGGAGAAAGCCGTCGGGAAAATCATGGCCGGCCTGCGGCAGGTCTTCCGTTTGTCGGCGGAGCGCTCCGTCGTGGGTTCCGTGACGGGGCTTGCCCTCTCGTCGACGCCGAGCCTTGTGAATTTTTGTGTTTTCGCGATCGGTGCGTACTGGGTCATCACGGGCCACTGGAGCCTGGGGTCCCTCTTTGCCTTCCAGGCCTACCTGGGCCGCGTCTTCGGCCCGGCGCAGTCGCTCACCTCGACGGGGCTGCAGATGCAGAACATCCGGGCATCGCTCGAGCGCATCACGGCCCTGCTGGATGTGGTCCCGGAAGGCGGAGGCGGGACGGGTGAAGCGGTCGGGGGCTTGAGCGGTTCCGTCGAATTCAGAAATGTATCCTTCGAGTACGACCCGAAAAACCCTGTCCTCAGCGACGTTTCCTTCCGCGTAAATCCGGGCGAACACATCGCCATCGTGGGACCCAGCGGAGTGGGCAAGACGACGCTCCTGAGTCTTTTGCTTCGGTTCTACAACCCCACGAGCGGCGAGATCCTCTATGACGGCAAGCCCGCATCGGATTACAACGTGCGTTCGCTAAGGCAGCGGATCGGTTATGTCTCGCAGAGCCCGATCCTTCTCTCCGGGACCGTCCTGGAAAATCTCCGATACGGAAATCCCGATGCCACGAAAACGGAAGTCACCCGCGCCGCGAGCGTTGCGGGCATTCACGAATTCATCGTGAGCCTGCCCGGCGGGTACGAAAGCGAGGTGGGCGAGAAGGGAGTCAACCTCTCGGAAGGCCAGAAGCAGCGGCTTGCCATCGCCAGGGCGCTGGTGAAGAACCCCGACATCCTCATCCTCGACGAGCCCACGGCGGCCCTGGACGGCCCGACCGAACAGTCGATCTTCGAGGCACTGCCCCGGGAGACCCGGGGAAAGACGTTCTTCGTGGTGGCCCATCGCCTCTCGACCGTTGTCGACTGCGACCGGATCCTGCTGCTGAACGAAAACCGCCTTGTGGCCGAGGGAACGCATGCGGATCTCCTGGAAACCAACGATTACTATCGGGAGCTGGTGACGTGCCAGCTGATTCCCGATGAAAAGAGCACAGGAGGGAAGATCATCCCCTTTGAAAGTCTCCGTCGTCATACCCGTCCATAACGGGGGAAAATACCTGTCGCAGGCCATCGAAAGCGTTCTCACCCAGACGCACCGGGACATCGAGCTCCTGGTCGTCGACGACGGCTCGACAGACTCATCGGCCGCGATCATCAACCGATTTGCGCTGCGGGACAGGCGCGTCCGAGTCCTGACGCAGGAAAACCTCGGCGTGGCTGCGGCAGGGAACCGCGGTCTTCAGGAAGCGGGCTGCGAATGGGTTGCCCGTCTTGATGCCGACGACGTTTTCCTCCCGGAAAAGATCGAGCGGCAAGTCGCCTTCCTGCGCCGAAACCCGGAGACGAAGATCGTCGGGACACTGGCCTGCTTCATCAACCATGCCGGGAGGCCCCTGGGTCTCGTGGGAACGGAAGGCCCGTTTACGCCTGCCGAGTATGACCGGCTCGTCCGGGGAAACCGCCCCATCTATTTTGTCAACTCCTCCACCCTGATGCACCGTGAGACCGTCCTTGCCACGGGGGGCTACCGGGAAGCCTTTGCGCCGGCCGAGGATGTGGACCTGTGGATCCGGATGGCGGAGCAGGGGCACCTCATGCTCAAGATTCCCGAGCCCCTGCTTCTCTACAGGATGCATGGGGCATCCCTCACGATGACGCAGAATGCCCGACAGCGGCTGCTGCACCGCTGGGCGATCGCCTGCGGTGAGGCGAGAGGAAAGGGCCTGACAGAACCGTCTTACTGCGAGTTTGCGGCAGAGGAGAACCGCCGCCCCCCGATCGAGAGAGCCCGCATAGCCCGCCGGGAGACGGGCGAGCGCCTCTACCAGCAAGCGGCCCTTTGCTACGCCGAGCAGCGGCCGCTTGGAATGATCCTGAATTTGATCGCGGCGGCCGTCATGCACCCGGCTCATGTCATCCCGCGGCTTTACGCCCGGAAGGTTCAGCCCTGTCTGAGCGGGAGTCTGCGGCCCGCCATGACTGCCGTCGTGCGGAAGGATCCGGTAAGGGAGGCATGCCGTTATGCGCCCGGAAAATGAGCTTCTGCTGTCCTGTGTCAGGGCTGTGTTCCGGGCAGACGGAACGGGGCCGCTGCCAGAGAATATCGATTGGAATCGTTTTCCCGGGCTCTGCGAGTGGCACAACGTGGCCTCGCTTGTTTACAGGGCTCTTCCAACCTTTCAAAACGGGGGCGTCCCCCCGGCTGTGAAAAACGGCCTCCGCAGTCTCCATCACAATAACACGGCGCGGTCACTATTTCTCGCCTCGGAGCTCTCCCGAATCCTGAACGCGCTCGAGTCCCGCGGCATTCCCGCATACCCTTTCAAGGGGCCTGCCCTGTCTATCATGCTCTACGGCGACCCGGCGCGTCGGCAGTCGAAGGATCTCGACATCATGGTGCCTCGAGAAAAGCTCCGGACGGCCGTAAAAGTCTTCGATGCGCTGGGATACGACGCAAAGTCGGCGATCGATGGATTTCGACTCATCGCGCACCGCAGGACCGAGTACGAGGCGGCCTTTGTCCGCCGAGACGGAAAGGTCAGCGTCGAACTTCAGTGGGCCGTCGTTCCCGGTTACTTCGGGTTTGACCACGGGAAGCTTGGCATCTGGTCCAGCCTGGAGCCTCGGCCCTGGAACGGGCACGCCTTTCCCGTCTTGCCGCCGGAGGAGACGCTCCTGATGCTCTGCGTGCACGGGGCGAAGCATTTGTGGTGCAAGCTGGGATGGATCGCCGACGTGGCGGGCCTGCTCGCTTCGCCGGCGCCTCCGGACCTGATGCGCGCCTTCGAGCTTGCCGGGCGCTGCGGCGTGACGAGGCTTCTTTGCGTGGGGCTTCTCCTGGCGAAGCGTCTGGCGGGGACGAACCTGCCGGAACATGTCTCTGCACGGATCGAGTCCGACCTCATGGCGGGAAGCCTGGCGAGGAAAGCCCTGGACGTGGTTGCGAAAACCCCGGTGAACCCGGACGTGGACCCTGCGAGGTATCTCTTCTACTTCAAGGCGAAGGATTGCCGGCTCGATCAGCTTCTTTTTGCAGGCAGGCTCATGGCGACACTTGCCGCCGGCGAGTGGAACCCGTCGGCCCTGCCCGATGTGCTTTCGCCGCTCTATTACCTCTTCCGACCGTTGCACATGGCCGGCCGCCACAGCGGGCCGATCCTCAGGGCCATGGCCCGGAAGTAAAGGAGGAAAAAGGGGACAGTCCCTTTTTTAAAAGAGCGCCGGTCCTGACGACCGGCGCTCTTTCTCTTTCATGCAGACTTCGGGTGTGGAGTGCTAGGCCTTCTTAACCGGCTTGAGCATCGCCAGGGCGATCAGGATGCCGAGGACGGCCAGGCCCGCCGTGGGGTAGAAGGCGAAGGTGAAGGACCCGAAGGTGTCCTTCGCCTGTCCCGCGATGACGCCGCCCAGGATGGCGCCGAGGCCGTAGGCAAAGAACACGAGGCCGTAGTTCTTGGCGTAATTTTTTACGCCGAAGAAGATCGTCGTCGCCGTCGGTGCGATGGCCAGCCACCCGCCGAGCACGAGCCAGAAGCCGATGAAGCACAGCGTGTAGAGCATCACGCTTCCGGGGCCCGCCATCAGCATGCCCAGCGAGCAGACCAGGATGAGCACGAAGGAGATGAGCGCCGCCATTTTGGGAGAGAGCTTGTCCGTGAGCACGCCGAAAATCGGCCGCCCGACACCGTTGAAGATGGCGAAGACACCGACAAGGGTGGCTGCCGTGGCCGCGTCGATCTTGATGATCTCCTGGGCGACGGAGGCGGAGATCCCGATGGCCATGAGGCCCGCGAGGGAGCCGATGATGTAGCACAGGAAAAGCCCCATGAACGTGGAGGTCTTGGCCATCTCGCCCATGTTGAGGTCGACGGCGCTGGCAGCGGCCGCTGCGGGCGGCTTCCATCCTGCGGGGAGCCAGCCGTCCTTGGGGAACCTGTAGGGGATGAAGCACACGAGAATGATGACCAGGAAGGCGACACCCATGTAGAAGAAGGTTGTCATGGGGCCCACGGCCTTGATCAGGGCCGCCGCCACGTTGGCCGAGACGAAGGGCGAGCCGCCGAAGCCGGCCAGGGTGAGGCCCAGGGCGAGACCACGCTTGTCGGGGAACCATCTGCCCGCGACAGCCAGCGGAACGCCGTAGGCGAGACCCACGCCGCCGCCGCCGATCAACCCGTAGGTGATCGTCAGCATCGTGCCGCTCGTGGAGAAGCTCGCAAGGATCCAACCCACACCGACGACAACCCCGCCGAGCCAGCCGAGCATCTTGGGGCCGAGCTTGGCAAGAAGCAGGCCGCCGAAAAACACCATGATGGCGAACAGGGCCAGGAAGACCATGAAGGGCATACCTGCCTCGGTGGCGCTCATGTTCAGAAGTTTTGAGACGGGGCCCCTGAAGACGCTGTAGGCGTAAACGCTTCCGAGACAGATGTTGATGATGAATCCCAGTACGACGAACATCCACCGGCCTTTCTCGGCCGGCATTCCAAATAATTTCTCCTCGCTCATCTGAACCCTCCCTCCTTAGACGTGGATCGCGCAGCAATAGGAATGCGTGGAAAACGTTGATTTGCGCCTCTCTGTCCGGAAACGCAAAATCGCGCAACGATTATCGGAATTCAAGGGAATTGTCAAATGGAAAATAGGAACGTGAAATGAAAGGAATATTGGAAAATTAGAGTGATGGAAAAATGGGTCGGTCGGCTGCCATGCAGCAGTAACTAGTTAATTAGTGAATTCGTTGATAAGGGGGATTTGGGAGGAAAAGCGCCAACAGCCTGCAGCCGACAGCCGACAACAGATAACAGACAGCAAACATGTGTCAAGTGTCAGGGACGGATGATCCGGTTCAGGTCGTCGGGGCGGTTGAGGTTGGCGAAGAGCTTGCCTTCGGGGTCGACGCGGCGGATCTCGTCGACGGGGATCTCGCGGGTCTTGAACTTCTTGAACAGATGGGAAACCTTCAACTCGCCTCTCTCGATCTGCGATTCGATGACGGGGAGGCACTTGCGGGAATAGATGGCATGCAGCGATTCAAAGCCGTTGTCCGTGACGGGCACCACCAGGTCGTAACCGGCAGCCTGCTCAATCATGTAGCGAATGAACGCCTCGCTCAGACAGGGCATGTCGCATGCCGAGACAAAGGCGTGCTCGCCGCCGGCGTGGAGGAGCCCCGCGTGGATGCCCCCCAGGGGCCCCTTTCCCCTGTAGATGTCGGTAACAAGCCGGGCATCAAATCCCAGGTAATCCAGCGGGGAGTTGGTGGAGATGATGATCTCCCCGAAGAGGGCCCTGTAGACCCTCATCGTCCGGTCGATGAGGCGCTCGCCCCCGACCTCGATGAAGGCCTTGTTGATGCCGCCCATGCGGTTGGCGCGGCCGCCGGCTAAAATAATTCCCGTCATGTCTCTTGACCGTTGTCTTTTGCTGTTGTTTTATGTCCGGACCGTTCGGGGAACGGTCCCTACGTAAGATCCGCAGATCCGCCCCCGTGGGGTCCGCTCCGTAGGGTCCGTTCCCCGAACGGACCACCCTATTAATTACACCGGAAAAGAATCACCCATTCCGCTGTGAGGGTAATCCTGCCATTTCGAAACGAACCCTTTTCTGACAGGATTATTCAAGATGTATTCGGTTATTCTAGGAAGGGATTCATCCGTCCGCACGACATGCTCGTAGAAATTCTTTTGCCAAAGTGGTGAAACCCCGTATAGAAGATTCGCCGCCCTGGCATTATATCGCTTGAATGCGGCAACCCAATTCTGCAGGCTTTTTTGATAGTTTTCGGACAGTGACATCAGAAGATGCAAGTGATCCGGCATCAAGCAGTAACAATATAACCTGATCTCTTCCGACACCCGCCCTCGGAATCCCAGTTCGTCAATAATTACTTTTGCAACACCGTTGTGCAGGAAAAGCTTTTTCCCGTTATAGGCGCATAACGTGAGGTAATAGATGGTTGAGCTGCCCCTGTAATCGAAGTTTTTAAGGTGGATCTGTTTTCGAGACATCATATTTCGGTCCGTTCGGGGAACGGTCCCTACGCTGAGTCCGCTCCGTAGGGTCCGCTCCCCGAACGGACCTACCTTAATGTGATCTATCGGCAGTGGTTCAGGACCTCGATGATGACTTCTTTCGTGTAGTCCTTCAGCTTCCACGTCCGGGCCAGTTCGACGGCGTTGTCGGCAATTTTCTCGATATCGCCCTCGGGGATGCCCCCTTCCTTGAGGGACACGGGGCTCTTCAGTGCGCTGAACCAGTTTTTCAGTTTTGCGATACCCGCCGCGGCGGCCTTCGTGTCGTCTGCCTCGGCAACCTGGAAAAATTCCCTTGCCAGCCGTGCGAATCGCGCCGGGTTCTTTTTCGCGGACCATGCCATCCAGCCGGGCAGCATGATGGACAGGCCCGCGCCGTGGGCGATGTCATAGAGGGCCGACAGCGAGTGCTCGATCATGTGCACGGGGAATCCCACGACGCCCATGCCTGCCGTCGTCAGGCCGTTGAAGGCCAGGGTGCCCGACCACATGAAATTTGCCCGCGCGTCGTAGTCCTTCGGGTTTGCCAGCGACTTCTCGGTGGCCTCCATGAGCGTGCGCATGAAGGCGTAGATCATCCGGTCCTGCAGGGGGCTCTCGCCCGTCTCCGAGTTGGTGAAGTACCCCTCGAGCATGTGCGTGATGATGTCGACGGCGCTGTAGGCCGTGTAGGACGGCGAAAGCGTAAAGAGGACCTCCGGGTCGAGGATGGACGTCTTGGGCTGGATCAGGGGGCTGCGCACGCTGAACTTCTGGCATGTCTCGTCCTTCGTGATGACGGCCGCGGCGTTCATCTCCGAGGCGCTGGCCGAGAGCGTGAGGACAACGAGGACGGGCAGGGCCTCCTTGACGAGTTTCGTGTAGACGAAGAACTCCCAGGGGTCGTGATCGGCCCTGGCACCGGCGGCGATCGTCTTGGCCGTGTCGATGACGCTCCCGCCGCCCACGGCGAGAACCACGTCGACCTTCCTGGACCGGGCCAGTTCGATGCCTTCCCTGGCCTTGGACAGAAGGGGGTTGGATTTGACGCCCGGAAGCTCCACGATGTCCACCCCGGCCTCCTTGAGGGAATTCAGGACCTGCTCATAGACGCCGCTAGTCCGGACGCTTCCCATCCCGTAGACCATGAGCACGCGGCCTCCGAAGCGCTTGACTTCGGTGCCGATCCTGGCGATGGACCCCTTTCCGAAGATGATCTTCGTGGGGTTTTCAAAAATGAAATTCTGCATGGTGTGCCTCCGGCATGTGGTCTGTCTGGTCTATTTAGTCTGTTTCGTCTGTTTCGTCAAAAAGAATTGTCTGTTCGTGGAAGTATAGTGCGGGGCGCTTTGCCTTTCAACAAGTCCGGATTGCCGCAGAATGAACTTGATAAAATTCCCCGGGAGGGGTAAAACCGCATCCATCAGCCACGGAGGATTCGGAGTCATGTACTGGGAAAAAGACGTTGAGACCATGCCGCGGGAGAAGCTGGAGGCGATCCAGGTCGAGCGGCTGAAAGCAACCCTCAAGAAGGCCGCGAGTTCCTATCACTACGGCAAGGTATACAGGGAGAAGGGGTTCAACCCCGATGAGTTCAAATCACTGGCCGATGTGCCCAATCTTCCCCTGACGACGAAGGACGACCTCCGGGAAAACTGGCCCTACGGGTTTTTGGCCGTGCCGAGGGAGGAGCTCGTTCGCATGCACTCCTCGTCGGGCACGACGGGCAGGGCAACGGTTATATTCCACACGGCAAACGACCTGAATTTCTGGACGAACCTCGTGGCGCGCTGCATGTACATGACGGGCGTGAGGAAGTCCGACGTCTTTCAGAACATGATGACCTACGGCATGTTTACCGGGGGCCTGGGCTTCCACTACGGGGCCGAGAAGATCGGCTGCCTGGTGATCCCGGCCGGCGCCGGAAACAGCAAGCGCCAGATCCAGCTCATGCAGGATTTCGAGACCACGGTCATCCACATCATCCCGAGCTACGCCCTGCATCTCTATTCCGTTTTCGAGGAGCTCAAGGTCGACCCCCGGAAGGACACGAAGGTGCGGATCGCCTTTGTAGGCGCCGAGCCGCATACGGAAAAAACCAGGAAGAAAATCGAGGAATTCTACGGCTGGAAGGCATTCAATTCCTACGGTCTCTCCGAGATGAACGGGCCGGGGGTGGCCTTCGAGTGCCCCTGCCAGAACGGCCTGCACATCTGGGAAGACAGTTTTCTCGTCGAGATCATCGACCCGAAGACCCTGAAGCCCGTCCCGGACGGCGAAGAGGGCGAGCTCGTCATGACGACGCTTTTGCGCGAGGGGATGCCGATCATCCGCTACCGCACAAAGGACCTCACGCGGATCATCCCGGGGCCCTGCGAGTGCGGCAGGACCCACCGGCGCATCGAGCGGTTCAAGGGCCGCACCGACGACATGATGATCCTCAAGGGGGTCAACATCTTCCCGATCCAGATCGAGAAGAAGCTCATGGACGTCCCCGGCGTGGGAACCAACTTCCAGATCATCCTGGAGCGCAAGGGATTCAACGACGAGATGATCGTGAAGGTCGAGGTCGCCAGTGAATTTTTCGACGGCGATCTGCTGAAGCTGCAGCGCCTGCAGCGCCGAATCACGGAAGAGCTCAAGGGCGACATCCTGATCACCCCGAAGGTCGAACTCGTCGAGCCGGGGAGCCTGCCCAAGTCGGAAGGGAAGGCCGTCAGGGTCATCGACAACCGGAAAGACTGAACCGCTGCACGGCAGGCTCCAGGCGACAGGCTTCAGGCTCCGGCAAGGGATGAAAGGACTGTAGGCTGTTGACTGTAGACTGTAGACTGCACCGGATGCGCGTTACCTGAACCAGAAACGCCTGATGGAAGACGTGATTGTCGGCAGGCGCTTCGATTAAAGAGAGGTGCAAAATGATCGTGCATCAGATCTCCGTTTTTGCAGAAAACAAGCCCGGACAGCTGGCGAGGCTTACCCGGATCCTGGGCAAGGAAAAGGTGAACATCCGCGCGACGACGATCGCCACGACGGCTACCTTCGGCGTCATCAACCTCATCGTCGACGACCCCCAGAAAGCCATCAAGGCGATCAAGAAGGACGGGATGATGGTGACGACCAAGGAGGTCATCGCCGTGATCATCGAGGACAAGCCGGGCGGTCTCGACAGGCTCACGCAGATGCTCTTCAAGGAGAACGTCAACGTCAACAATGCTTACGGGTTCGTGCTCGACAGCTGGAAGACGGCGATCTTCGTCGTCGAGGTGGACGACACGGCGAAGGCCCAGAAGCTGATCGAGAAGGCGGGCTTCAAGACGCTCGACGATGAGGCCCTCTCTTCGGTCGAACCGTTTCACTATGTTAAATATTAGGGTATAGGGTTTAGGGGCTCGGGTCTGGGGACGAAGGTACGGGAAAAGTTCTATAAACAAAATCTGCTTCCTTCCCGATACCCTATACCCGAAACCCGATACCCTTCATGAAGACGAAACAGACCAAGTGACCAAACAGACCAAATAGACTAAATAAACGAAAGAAACGGAACGAAGAGGATATGGCACGAAAAGACAAAGGACACTACGGCGAGAAGCATCCCGGTGTGAGCATCAAGAAGGAAGTGGCGGAGGCGTTGAAGAAGAAAAAGGTCGACGGGGCGATGACCTGCCCGCTGGCGTTTCAGGCGGCCCGTGAACTCAACCTGACCCCGGCTGAAATCGGCCAGGCGATCGACTTGCTGGAAATCCCCCTCAGCAAGTGCCAGCTGGGACTGTTCGGATATTCACCCGTCAGCCGAATCATCCAGCCGGCGGAGTCGGTCGCCGAAGACCTGGAAGCGGCCATCCGGTCTGCGATGAGCGACGGTCGGCTGCCCTGCGCCGCCGTATTTCAGATTGCAGCCGACTTCAAGCTGGCGAAAATCCGCGTATCCTCGGCCTGCGAGAAGCTGAAGATCAAAATATCGGCCTGTCAATTAGGGGCGTTCTAACGAACGGCTAACGGCTAAAGGCTAAATGACAAGTGTCACGACAT
>DIFQ01000004.1 GCA_002419215.1 Syntrophaceae bacterium UBA5744 | reverse complement strand
GCCGCCGCCGGCGGGCGGCACGGCTCCGGAGGCAGGACTGCACGAGAAACCAGCCTGCGCGGGAACGGTTCCGGACAATCATCGCCAGGATGACCTGGTGGCAGAGCATGACGACTTTGCGCGGCACGCCGCCCGTGGCCAGGTAGATGGCGGCAAGGGCCGGCGTGGTGAACTCGACGGGTTCGTGACCGGCCTGGCTGGCTTGCGCAATGCGGTGCTCGATCATCCGGCGCATCTGGGTGAAATCGAGCGGCTTGAGACGCAGGCAGACGTTCATCCGGTCGGCGAAGTTCTCCCGGCGCTCCAGGGTGGCGTTGAACTCGGACTGGGCAAAGATGACGATCTGCAGGAGCTTGAACCGGTTCGTCTCGTAATTGAGGAACTCTCTCAGAATTTCAATGCAGAACCCGGGAAGCTTCTGGCCCTCGTCGATGATGAGGACGACGACCTTGTCCTCGTCGATCCCCCGCCGGAAGAGGTACTGCTTGATGGCCTCCTTGAGCTGCCACTCCGTGAGTCCCGCGGCGGAATCGACGGCGCCCATCATCCGGGCAATGCCCGCCAGGAACTGGATGGGCCCGCTGAAATCGGGGTCCATGAGCAGATGGAACTCGACGGCGTCGTCGCCGTGGAGCTTCCGGATCAGCATGCGCGACAGGGTTGTCTTTCCCGTGCCCACGTCCCCGATGACGACGTTGAGCCCCCGGCGCAGGCGTATGGAGATCTCCAGCTGCTGCAGGCAGTTGACGTGCTGGTGGGCCTCGAAGAAGAACTCCGGCTCCGGGGAGTTGGAGAAGGGTTCCCTGTCGAGTTTGAGGATCGAGAAGTAATTCATTTCTATTTTCCCGGGCTTGTCCCGGTGGGCTCCTTCTTCTGGGGCGCCGGCGCCTCGCCGGGCACGGCAGCCGGTGCAGCCTGTGCCGGGGCGGCGATGGCCGGTGCAGCCGGGTATGCGGCCTGCGCCTTGAGGATGTGCGGCGTGATGAAGATGAGCACCTCCTCCATCGTCTCGGCCCGGTTTTCGGTTTTGAACAGGTACCCGAATCCGGGGATATCCTTCAGTCCCGGAAAGCCCGCGTCGGACAGGAGGCTCCGCTGCTTCGTCAGGCCCGAAATCACGATGGTTTCCGAATCCTGAACGATGAGGGTGGTCTCCGTCTGCTTCTTGATGATGTAGGGGTTCCCCTGGACGGTGCGGGTCGAGTCCACCTCGTCCTTCTTGACCTTGATCTTCATCTTGAGGTGCTTTCCGTCGATGACGTGGGGCGTGATCTCGAGCCGCAGCACGGCATCCTCGAACTTGACTTCCTGCGTGACCACGCCGCTCGAGGTGCTCGTTGCCACGTAGGGGACCCGCTCGCCGTTTTCCGTGTAGGCCATCTGGTTATCGAGCGTCGTGATGGATGGGCTCGAGAGGATGTTGAGCTTGCCGTCCTGCTGGAGGGCCTGAAGCTGGACTTCCAGGACACTGCCGCCGATCGTCCCGAAGATGAGCCCCAGGGAGCCCGAGGCCCCTGCGGCGGCGATGGCCGTCGCGCTGGCCGGGAAATTCCCGGCGAAGCCCTGGCCCGCGATGCCCGTCGACCCGTACGTCGGCGTGTAGCCGCCTGCCGTGGGGGATGTCGTCGTCGACCCGCCCGATCCGCCCGGCGTCACGTAGTAGTTCTGCCCTCCCGCCCGGTTGGTGTAGATGCCGCCCCACTGCACGCCAAGGGTGCGCGCCGTGTCCTTCCCGGCCTCGACGATGTTGGCCTTGATGAGGATCTGCGCCGTGGGCTTGTCGAGCCGTTCAATCATGGGGATCATCCGCCTGAGGTCGTCGCGGGTGGCCTGGATGATCATGGAATTCGTGTGCTGGTCCACCAGGATGGAGCCGCGGACCTTCCCGTCCTTGTCCTTCGTGAGAAGCTCCTTGAGGCTGTCCCGGAGCTTCGTGGCATCGGCATAGTCGACGGAGACGACCATGGTGAGGAGCTTCTGCCCGCGCATGCGTTCCCGGGCCGTATCCAGCTTGTAGTCCCGCTCCATGTCCTCTACCGTCATGATGCGGATGATATCGCCTTCCCAGGCGTAGGACAGGCCGTTGGTTTTCAGGATACCCAGAAACGTCTGGTCCCAGGGCTTGTTTTCGACGTTGATGGAGGTCTCCCCCTTGACGCCGGAGCGCAGCATGATGTTGACGTTTGCGGCCTGTGCCAGGGCCCGGAGAATGACATTGATGTCCACGTTGTGCATCCTCAGCGACACGCGCCGCGTGGGCAGCGGCTTTTCCTTGCGGGCCGCCTCGTCGGTGACGAGCTCGTCCTGCTCGAGGGGCGGCATGTCCATGATGCGCGCCCGCCCCGCCGGCGAGTGACCCTGCGACGTCTCCGCCATGGTGCTCCACTTTTCAAAGAAGGGGTCCTTCACCTGCTTGAGGTCCTTCGCGCAGCCCGCGAGCGAAAGACCGATCACGGGAATGAAAAACCAGCACATCCACCGGGTAAGGGCTCTGCGTTTCAAGGCCTGTCTCCTCTAGAATGATTCGTCCTTCAGTTTGATGACGATGTTTCTCCGGTTCTGCCGGTCGGCAATCACCACCCGGGACGGCTCCACGCTCGTGAGATAGTAGGCGCTGCCGAAGTCGAGTTTCTCACCGACCCGGTAGGAATTGCCGTTGATAACGGCGAGCTTTCTGTCGCCCATGTCGACAAATCCCGAGTAGACGATGTCCTGTGCGGCTGCGCCCCCCGGTCCCGCCTTTGCCGCAACCGGCAGGACTTTCTTGTAGAAGGGATCTTTCGCCCAGGCCGCTTCCGCCCTGGCAATCACGTAATTTTCGTTGGGCGACGAGGTTACCTTCTTGAGTTCCGCGCCGATTTCCTGGATGATCTTCTCCGACCCCGTGTACTGCTCCGCCGGCTTTGCCCCCTGCCCCGTGATGGCGGGCGACAGGAAGTAGACCAGGGCAAAGAGGATCGAAAAGATCATGGCGCCGATGATGATTTTTTCACGCTTGCTCATTCAGCCATTCCTCATGTTGAGCGGAACCGTGCCGCCGTCGGCCGTTCAACCGACGGCGAGCCATACCTTCAGCCGGAACTCCTTGGTCCCGGGAACCTGTTGGATCTCGATCTCCTCGACCTTCTCGAGATAGGGCTGGTCGCCCAGTTCGATCAGGAAATTCCGGAAGCTGTAAAAATCCCCCTTCACGGTTGCATGGACCAGCATGGCGGGCGATCCCCCGACGAGAGAATTGATGTCGGGGCTCACGGAGACGAGTTCCATTTTCGTTTTCTGGGCCATGTCCTTGAACAGGATGGAGATCCGGTCCTTTTGCTCCCCGGAAAGCTTCGCCTTCGCCGGCAGCGGGAGGGTGCGCTGCGCCTTGACCTTCATCCGCTCGAAGAGCTGCTTGGTCATGGGCGCGTAGCTCTGGTGGGTGTTGATCTTCGTGTTGAGCTCGTTGATCTCCATGTCCAGCCTGGCGATGCTCTGGTAGTTGTAGAATCCGATCCAGGTGAGGATCAGGATGATGCCCACCGCGATGACCAGGAGCGTCAGGCTGCGCGTCGCAAAGGGGAATTTCTTATTCACTTCCATGATCTACCTTACTGGAGCTTCAGATTCAGGACAAAGCGCAGGACTTCTCCCTCGGCCTTGTTCTGCGGCAGCGCCTCGATGACGCTTTTCTGGACCGTCGCTTCCTTGATGAGGGGCGACCCCTTCAGCTTGAGCACGTAGCTCGAGAGATACCCGTCGAGCATGTTCCTCTCTCCCATGACGATTCCGTCGATCTCCAGGGCCTTCACACCGGCCTCGGCCGGCTTGGCCGGCGCCGCCCCTTTTTCGGCCGCCTTGGCCGGCGCCGCGGCCTTTTGTTCCGGCCGGCCGAAACTGCTCTTCACCTTCAGGAAGCGGACGTTCTCGGGCGTCAGGGCGGAAAGCTCGCTGATGAGGGCCATGCCGAAATACCGGTCGCCGTACTCCTTCTTCAGGCGCCGCTCCTCGCGGTCCTTGGCCGCCATCTGGAGGATCAGTTTCGTGTCGACCATGAGGTTGAGCGAGGAGAGTTTCTGGTTGAGTTCGGAGATGGTTGCCTTTTTCGTCGAGGCGATACGCTCCTGCCAGGCGAAAACGGTAAGCCCCGTGATGATGACGGCAGCGAGTGAGATCAGGATGACCCGGTTCACCCGGCTGACCGTGGCCATCTTCTCCTTTTCCTTGTAGGTGAACAGCAGGTTGGGGGTCCTCGTGTTGTCCGAAAGGGCAAGACCCACCGCCGCGGCAAGGGAGACCTTTTCGGAGGTCGTGGCCGGCGCCGTGTATCCCGAGATGAAGGGAACGGAAGGATCCAACGGGTCCATGACGCCGCTTTCGATGCCGAGCTGCTCCCCGATGTAGTCGATGAGGGGCCGGTAGGCGTTTACGACGCCCGAGATGTAGACCCGGTGCACCTTCTCCCCGCCGAGATTGGCGAAGGTCCGCTCCACCTGGCGGACGAGGCGGTCCAGGGCAGGGCGGATCATGTCGAAGATTTCCTCTTCCGAAAGATCGTGCCCGGTGTCGTCGGCGGTCAGGGCCGGAGAGTCGGGATCGAGGCTCATGATGAGCTTGTGGGCCTGCGTGGGCGTGATGGTGAAATCCACCGCCGCCGCACCGCTCCAGCGCATGTCCCTCGTCGTGGGGCGCTTGCGGTCGATGTAGCTCTCCACGAGGGATTCCACCATGCTGTTCATGCCCGTCTTGATGTCCCGGGTCAGGATCAGGCTGCCCCTGGAGTAAATATCGATGCGGGCCCCGTCGCGGCCGAGATAAAGACACGCGAGGGTCTCGCCGTAGGTCGGCATCCACTTGGTGCGGAAGAGGTTCTGGATGGCAAAGGGGGCGATGCAAAGGCCGCTGAGCTGGTAGCCGGCATCGGAGAAGAGCTCCAGGACCGACTCCACATCGCGGCGCGGCACCGTGTAGACCATGACGGATGTTTTCTTGATCCCCTGCTCCACGACGTCGGACTGGACCTCGAAATCAAGGATCGTGTCCATGTCCTCGAAGGCAAGCTCCCGCTTGGCCGTCCAGTAGATGGCGTTCTCGAGCTGCTTCCGGGGAACCTTGGGAATCTTGATGAAACGGACATCCACCTTGGACGAAGACATGAGGTTCCAGATCTGGAGCCCCTTGCCCGTCCCGCAGAATTTCCCCATCTCCGACTTCAGGAAGTTTGTGAACTCATGGGTCCCCCGGGTGGTCGTGGACGGAAAGGGCACGCGACGGAAGTCGACGAGTCGCCACTGGTCGGCGGCCACTTCCTCCACTTTCGCCATCTGAAGGTCCTGGTGGCCGATATCGACGCCGAACGTCACCGGCCGCTGAAAGGTGGAGGTGAGGGTTGCAAGAGGCTTCGCCTTTTTCTTCGGCACAACGGGCTTGTACGAGGGCTCTTCATCGGAAGCCGTCTTCGCCTTGCCCCGAATGACGTTGAGAAGCTTTTCCGTGGAAGAAATTTCTCGATTGGAGGCCATGCTCACCTTCTTGTCCGAAAAAGTCCCGGCTGTCCGGAATCCGACATCACAGCCGGCCATCCGGTTTCAATGGAACAGAATTCCTTGAAACCCTTGCCGGGAGAGGGTTTTCCGAAAATGCCCCAAAATCACGAATGATAATAAACAGTTACGCGACGAAGAAAACCCTTTGAAACCATTATCTATTTCGTTCGGTTTGTCAAGCTTTTTTAGGCCCGAGTAACCAACGCAACGATTGCACAATATGTGCCACAAAACAAAGACTTACCCCGATGATGGGCGCCCGCGACGAATCGTACCGGAACGGCCCCGTTCAAAGAGACCGTTCTTTGACGACGGATTCTTTATTCGGAGACAGGAAACAGGAAAGGGACATGGTTACGGGCACTTCCGGCGAATTTGCATGACAAGGGTCCGAAAAATCTGCTATGGATAAACGGACCCGGCGAGAAGCGACACCTCGTCAGCCGGGGCTGGATGGCAGGCTAATGGAACCTTGAGACCGGGAGGGTCGGCAATGAGACAGTTTTCCGTCAAGACGCAGGCGCGCCAGCAGATGATCGACATCACGGCCCAGGTGCGGTCATTTCTCCGGGAAAGCAGGGTCGAGAGCGGCATCTGCCTTGTCTTTGTTCCCCACACCACGGCGGCCGTGACGATCAACGAAAACGCCGACCCCGACGTGCCCAGGGACATCCTGGCGCAACTCGACAGGACGATCCCCCTGCGCGGGGATTACCTGCACAACGAGGGCAATTCGGCGGCTCACATCAAGGCATCACTTTTCGGAGCTTCGGAAACCGTGCTCGTCGAGGGGGGCGCCCTCGTCCTCGGGACCTGGCAATCGATCTTCTTCTGCGAATTCGACGGGCCGCGGACGAGGCAGGTCCATGTGAAGATCATACAGGGATGAAGGCTGCAGGCCACAGGCAACAGGCTGAAGGCAACGAACGGCACCCAGCCACTAACAACCAACAACCCACAGTCGACAGCCGACAGTAAAGAAAAAAGGTCGAGGATCGGGGATCGACAGGAAGGCACGCAATGGCTGAAATGGTAAACGTTACGATTCTGGGTTCCGGCACGATCGTGCCGTCACTGAGGCGAAGCACGTGCTCCTTCCTCCTCGAGGCGGCGGGCATGAAGCTGCTCTTCGACATCGGACCCGGCACCATGCGCAGGCTTCTCGAGGCGGGAGTCACGATCGGCGAGATCGATCTGCTCCTGCTCTCCCACCTTCACCCCGATCACTCGGGCGAACTCGTGTCATTCCTCTTCGCCACCAAGTACCCTGAAACATATCGCAGGCGCCGCCCCTTCACCCTGGCCGGCGCCAGGGGCCTGCGGAAGTTTTTCGACGGGCTCACCGCCGTGTACGGCGACTGGATCATCCTTCCCGAGGATCTCTTCTCCCTGAGGGAGCTGGACAACCGGAAGCCGGATGCGCTGGCCGCCGGGCTGATGGCAGTCCGGTCGCGGCCGGTGGTACACACCGAAAGCAGCATCGGGTACCGCGTCGAGGTGCCTGGCGGCATTACGGTGGCCTATTCCGGAGACACGGATCTCTGCGACGGCCTGGTGAAGCTTGCCAGGGACGCGGATCTTTTTGTCTGCGAGTGCTCGGTGCCGGACGGGATGAAGGTGACCGGGCACCTGACCCCTTCCGAGGCGGGAGAGGCGGCGGCAAGAGCGGGAGCGAAGCGTCTCATTCTCACCCACTTCTACCCCGAGTGCGAAGGCGTCGACATCGAGACACAGTGCCGCAAAACCTGGCAGGGACCGCTCACGCTGGCCGAGGACCTGATGGTCATCAAGCTTCCGGATGGATGAGGCATCAAGGTAACGCACGCACCTGCTTCATGCTGTGTGCCTGATCAGGCTACAGGCGACAGGGCCGTCTTTCACAAGTCACCAGCCACGGATCACGAACCACGAAAAAGGCCGGCTGTGCGACCGGCCTTTTGATTACTTCTTCCCGCCCTTGACGGGGACCTTCTTGCTCCTGGTTTTTGCCTTGACCGTTTTGGGGAGTCTGACGGTCAGTACGCCGTTCCTGAAATCGGCGTCGATCTTCTTCAGGTCGATCCCCTCGGGCAGCGGGACCGTCCGCTGGAAGGACCCGTAGGATCGTTCCATGTGGTAGAAGCTCTTGTCCTTCTCCTCTTTTTCCTCTTTCTTCTCCCCCTTGAGGGTGATCGCGTTGCCCGTCAGGAGGACCTCCACGTCCTTCTCCTCCATCCCGGGAAGCTCGGCCGTGATGCGGTACTCCTTCTCAGTCTCCTCGAGGTCCATCTTCGGGCTGAACCCGCCCCACTTCTCATCGGCCATCCGGAGGGGCCTCAGGTCGAAGCCCCGGAAGAAATCCTCGAAGAGCCGGTTGACGTCCCTCTGGAGGGAGAAGAGGGGGTACTCTTCCTCGCGTCTCGCGGGCGGGGTTTCTTTCCCCTGTCCCGCCGGAACCAGTTCCTTGATCTTGCCTGCCATGGTGTGCCTCCTTTGCGGGATTTAAGCTGATTTCACGTTGATCTTCCTGAGCTTCACGGGCTCCGCCTTCGGGAGGGTGAGCTTCAGGACCCCGTTTTTCACCGATGCCTCGATCCGGTCGCGGTCGATCTCGTCGGACAGGGTGAATGCCCTCTCATAGTCGCCGGCCTCGTATTCCACGTAGGCGGAACGGTACCCTTCATGGGTGTCCGGCTCGACCCTGCCCGAGAGGGTCAGAACGTTTTTCTCGAGGGTGATATCGATCGACTTCTCGTCCACGCCGGGCATGTCCGCGAGCAGGACGATGGCATCCTGGGTCTCGCAGATGTCCACCCGGGGAATGAAGACCTTCATGTTTTTTGTCCTCTCCGTTTCAACGGGCGAGGAAGCCTCACGCTTCTGCATTTCTTTTTCCGCCATGAGGTTTGCCTCCTTTCATCACTTCTGCGATTTGATCGCGATCTTCTTGGGCTTGTCCGCCTCCGCACGCGGCAGCCGGACCTTCAGGATCCCCTTTTCGTAGCTCGCGTCCACCTTGCCCGAGTCCACGGCGTAGGGAAGACGGAAGGTGCGTGCAAACTCGCCGCTTACGCGCTCCCGGCGGTGCGAAACCTCCCCCGGTTTCAGCTCCTCGGGCTTTCTCGAACCGGTCAGCTTGAGAACATTCTCGGCGACCGTGATATCGAGATTTTCCGGATCCGCACCGGGAACCTCGGCTGTGACGATTACATCCTGATCGGAAGCCCAGATGTTGACCGCGGGAAACGTGGTGGAGTAAGGCGTGCTCTCTCTCGAGAGAAAACGGTTCATGTCCTGCTGCAGCCGCTCCATTTCCCGCCAGGGGCTCCAGACCCTCCCGTACCGACCAAATTCCGGCCAGACCATCTTGACGAAACCTCCTTTCAAGTGTTGTCTCCTGCATGCGGGTGCTTCTCTCGTCGACACCCCCATTTCGTTTCTCGCCGATAAAATAAAACAGATTTTTGCCTTGTCAAGA
The DNA here is from genome assembly GCA_002419215.1 of Syntrophaceae bacterium UBA5744. GTDB lineage: Bacteria > Desulfobacterota > Syntrophia > Syntrophales > UBA2192 > UBA2192. Next base: position 1,621 of record DIFQ01000004.1, on the reverse strand, counting down.
CCGGCAGGAATAGAAGGTGAGAGGGTAAGAAGGTGTGAAGGTCGGAAGTCAGTAAGGCTGCGACATCGCCAACCATCTCAACCTCTCACCTTCTTACCTTCATCGGGGCATCGCGACGGCCGATGGATGGCGCGAGCTGCCGGGCATCAAAGCGGTCGACGACTAGAGAAGGAGGGCCCCTTTATAGAAGAAGTACAGACCAATGAGCTGGATGACGTGGTAGATGTCGTTGTGGTTGAAGTGCCTGGCCAGTTTGAACCCGCTTCGCTGGACGGCGGCTGCGCCGAAGCTGATGAGGATCCCGACGACGATGAGCTTCGCCCCCGGCGAGCCCGTCGAGACATAGTTCAATGCCATGGCCCCGAGGATGAATGCCATGGAAATCGAGTAGAAGACCATGACGTTTCGAAAGCGGTAATCACGCCAGATCCAGGCGGCATAGATGATCGAAAGGCCCAGGACGGTCCACCGGAGCAGGTCGGCGTAGTCGGCAGGGAGGATGTGGTAAAAGGTCGCGGCCAGCATGGCCATCACCGAAGTTCCCACGGCGATCCCCGTGATCCTCCAGAGAAGCGGCACCCGGGACACCAGGGAGGTGTGCCGGATCGCATGGATCGTCGCCCCGGCCAGCGTGCCCAGGGCGATCAGGAAGAACGACAGCGCGAAGTAGAGATGCACCGGGGCGGCGGAGACGCCATAAATTTTCACGCCGCCGAAGACGGCCGCTGCCGCCAGGAGAACATCCGTCAGGACCGTCATCGGCTCAGGGCCGAAGATGCCGTGTGCATGGTCATCGCCGTGTGTCGGGTCATTCCGGCTCATGCGGTCTTCTCTACTTTCCGGATCACGAAGCGCTCGTCCTCGTCTTCGCCGAAGGTGCTGACAGGGTTGGGGATGGAGGCGTAGATCCGCTGGAGGTCCCCGGTTCGGACCCGGAAGCTCTTTGTGGGCATGGCGGGGTTGAACATGAAGTGCTCGGACCGCAGAATATTCTCGTCCACGTAGAAGGGAATCGACGGGTCCCGGTGGCCGAAGGGAGGAACCGAACCGGGGTCGCACCCGGTCACTTCCATCAGCTCCTCCCGGTTAGCAAAGCGGATGTCCTTCGTGCCGAACTCCTTCTTGAAGAGCCGGGCCTTGATCTCCTTCTCGGCCGTCGTAACCAGCAGGTAGTATTTCCCCTTGGCCTTGAGGAGGATGCACTTGCTGCTCGCGCCGCTCCAGCCTGCCTGCCCGCGAAAGGCGAGCGACTCTTCGCAGGAGCCGACGGGCGCGTGCTCGATCTCGTCGTAAGGAATTCCCATCCGCTGCAGAAGGTCCATTATAGCCTGATAGACTTCTTGTGACATGAGAATATTTCCCTTCCCTTGTTCTCTCCTGCCCTTCTGAATGCAGTCCAAGACCGGCAAGGAACAGTGTGTCATCGCGAGGAGCATAGCGACGCGGCGATCTCGTTTTACGGGGATTGCCGCGCTCCCTTCGGATGCTCCTAATAAACAGCTCAAAAATGGGTCATTACGAGCCGAACCTATAGAGCTCACTTCCTTTGTCTCCCTCTCCCTTGAGGGGAGAGGGCCGGGGTGAGGGTGAAAAAGGTACGAAGAACAGTCCCCCTCACCTC
>DIFQ01000067.1 GCA_002419215.1 Syntrophaceae bacterium UBA5744 | reverse complement strand
AAGCCCGATCGGGAATCGGGCCCTACGAGATTAAGTGTGTTTCTTTCATCGATAACCCCGTCCCCAAGACGGGGTCTGTTGCTCGCAATGACCTTTCTTCGAGCTGTTTCTTAGGAGCAACAGACCCCGACCTCGTCCGGGGTTATCGATAAAATGAACAGTTCCTTAAAATCCTCCCCGGCCCTCCTGCAGCAGCTTTGCTGCAGTAATGGGTTGACTGGGTCATTGGTTCATTGGGACCTGTTTCCCCCTGATTTACCAGTTAACAAATCGCCCAGTTACTGCTGCGTAGCAGCTAAACGGCGGATAGAGAGGGATTTTCTTCGATCCATTCGAGCTGCTTCTTCGTAGCAACCAAATGGGGGGCGGGAGCGCAGGCGGCAGGCCCCGCCGCGTTGGGGGGTGACGGGGCCTGTCCGCCGAACCTTGCGCTACGCGCCGGACACAATCGTCACGACCGCCCTGCCCTCCCTTCCGTCCTGCGTGACGGGCAGCACGATCTTGCGGAGTTGATCGGCCGCACACGAGGCAGCCTTGCCGCTCTTCAGGGTGCTGGAGAGAATCTGCACCCTCTTCACCGTGCCGTCGGGGCTGACGGTCAGCCTGAGTACGATCTTTCCCTTTGCCCCGGCAAAGCAGGGTTCCAGCCTTGCGGTCTGTTCCCTTAGCTTTCTGACGACGTCCTCTTTCGAAAGACCCTGCGATACGGCGACATCGGCGATGACGATGGCCGCTTTCCCGTTTTTCTCTTCGTCCGTTGCCCGCTTCTCTTTCACGAGGCCCCTGTCTGCCGATGTCCCGAGGGCCTCTCTCTTGGCCACCTGCGCCATGGGCGCATAGGCGTGCATCATCTTGCCGCCTACGGCATATTCGGAGACACCCTGGGGGAGCGGCAGCGGTTGGTTTACCGAGGAGGGCTTCCCTTCGGTGTTGCGCAACTCCGAATCGACGGCCACAAAGGAGGTGTATGCCGTCAGAAGATTGTACTGAAGACCGAGTTCTGTCACCTCCTGGATCCGCTTGTCGCTTGCCCGCAGCTTGTTGTAGTCCGAGAGCACCGTGACCCGGTGGCGCGCCCAGAGAATTCGGAGGGCCGCGTTGGCCTCCGAGGGTTTCACCTTGCCGACATCGATCGTCTCGACAAATCTGCCCTCACCTGTGATCCCGCTGACGGCAATACTCCCTTTCCCCTTGCCGCGCCACTTGCCGAAGACGATGACGGGACGCTCGGCCAGGACGTCGGGGATCCTGAGCGGCTCCACGTCAAAAACATCAAAGCCCTTGAAATCGACCTTCACTTGCGTGAGCACCGGTGTCTGGATCATGCTGCGCAACCTCTCCGCCAACGCCTGCGCCTCGCCGGGCTTTGCGATCACAAAGGGCTCGCCCATGCCGACGTGCGCCATGCCCTCGATGATGTGACGGTTGACGGATGTGCCGATGCCGAAGGCGAACAGGTTGGCATTGCCCAGGTTGTTTCGGATCAGGTCGAAAACCTCTTCCTCGACCGTCACATAGCCATCCGTGACGATGACGAGGGTCCGCGACGTATTCTCCGCTCTTTTCAGGGACAGGGCCCGCTTCAGTGCCGGCAGGAGCTCCGTACCGCCGCCTCCCCGCTGGCGATCGATGAGATGGATGGCCCGTGCGACGTTTTCCTGAGTGGCCGCAAGCGACTCCTCGGCCATGACCGACGACCCGCCCGAGAAGAGCAGGACGTTGAACCGGTCCGTGGGCCTCAGGTTCCCGATCAGGTTTGCCATGAGCTTCTTGGAAATCTCCAGGGGGAATCCGTGCATGGACCCCGACACGTCGACGATGAAGATGTACTCGCGGCCCGGGATGTCGGCCGGCCTGATCCTCTTCGGGGGCTGCATCATGAGAAGAAAGAAGTTTTCCCCTTTCCCCTCGAAAAGCAGGAGACCCGACTGGATCCGGTCTCCATCGAGCCTGTAGCGCAGGATGTAGTCGCGGTTGCCTCCCCGGGATTCCGAGGGATCGAGGGATATCTTCGCGACAGAGGGGCTGCCATAGGCGGCATTCACCTTGTGGGAAGGGCAGGCGAGCTCCCGGATCGGAAGGCCCGCCGAGACGTCCACCGAGATGTCAAAGGTGTTTGTCGGGGCCTCGCCCTCGTGCAGGTAGGGGCTCTGCACCCATTGCTCCGAGGGAGGCGCCGACTCGGCCTTCTGGTTGGAGTAACGGGGGCCGGCAACCGTCGGGTAGACGAATTCATAGACACGGTCCGTCGGGACGATCAGTTCCGTGTATCTCATTTCCACCTTGATGGCGTCGCCCGGCATGATGTTGGCCACGTTCATCTGGAAGACATTGGGGCGCTGCTGCTCCAGCAGGGAAGCGCTCCGGCCCTGGTCGCGGGCCTGCTCGTAGTCCCGCCGGGCCTCGTGCCGTTTCTTGATCTTCGCCTCGACGACGCGTTTGCCGATCGTCATCCTCATCGCGTAAACGGCCGCCCGCGTCGAGGCGGGGAAGACGTAGATCGCCTCGAGGGGCTTTTTCCCTTCATTCCTGTAGAGCTGGGTGACGAGGACATCGGCAATGACGCCTGAAATCCGGACCGAGGCTGTCGTGGATCTCAGGGGAAGCAGGTCCAGGGCGGGATCGTCGCTTTTGACGAAGAAGTAGGGGGACAGGGTCCGGTCATCGTTCGCCTCCGGGCGGGCATGAGCCGCGCTCCACGGAATCATGGAGATGAACAGCAGGATGAGGATGGCATGTCGGATCGCCGGGTTCATGGGGTACCTCCTTGGTTTTCGGGACTTCTGATGTCTTAGACAAAGGCACCCCCCAAAAAGTTCCCCACCCGCTACAACATGCCGGATTTCTTCAGTTCTTTCATTTTTGTCTCTTTGTTGTACCCGATCCCCGATACCCTGTTCTTGCAGGTGACAATTTTGTCCATCATCGCAAAGATGATTTGTTTTTTGGACAACATTCCTATATAGAGACAATATTGTAATATATTGCAACAAAAGGACAATCAGGATTCTCATGAGCCGATTCAATTACGAAGAGCTCGCCGCGCTTCACGCTATCGCCAAAACCCTGAACCAGGCTGACGAACTCAGGGAACAGCTCGAAAATGTCATGAAGGAGTTGAGCAGCCGACTCGGCATGGAGCGCGGCATGATCTCCATCCTCGACCAGAAAACAGGCGATACCTGGCTGGAAGTTGCCCGGGGCGTCGACATCGAAGGACTCGATATCCGTTACAAGCCCGGTGAGGGCATCACCGGCAAGGTTGCCCAGACGGGAAGGCCCATGGCCGTCGCAAATCTGGGCAAGGAGAATCTCTTTCTGGACCGCACCGGCGCCCGGAAACACCTCGACCGCTCCCGGCTTGCCTTTCTGTGCGTACCCATCATCTACGGCGGGAAGGTTGCGGGGGTGCTTTCGGCCGACAAGCTCACCCTCAAGGTCTCCGACCTCGATGCGGAGGTGGCCGTTTTGTCGGCCGTGGCCGACCTCATCGCCAAGGCCGTCCACGGATTGGGTCTCGAGGAGGAAAACCGCCGTCTTCGCAAGATGCTCGGGAAAACCAAGTTGGTCTCCACGGAGATCATCGGGAACTCAAAGCCCATGCTCGATGTGCTGAACCTCATCTCCCAGGTCGCCGACTCGAACACGACGGCCCTGATCCACGGCGAGACGGGAACCGGAAAGGAACTGGTCGCCCGTGCCATTCACACCAACAGCCCCCGCAAGAACGGCCCTTTCGTCCAGGTCAACTGTGCCGCCATGCCCGACACCCTGATCGAAAGCGAGCTCTTCGGCCACGAAAAGGGAGCCTTCACCGGGGCCATCCAGCGGCGCCGCGGCCTCTTCGAGGAAGCCCACGGCGGGACCATATTTCTCGACGAGATCGGGGAACTCTCCCAGGCGGCCCAGGCCAAGGTGCTTCGCGTCCTCCAGGAAAAACAGCTCCAGCCCCTCGGGTCGTCTCGAACCGTCATGGTGAATGTCCGGATCATCGCCGCCACGAACCGCAACCTCGAACAGGACATCGCCGAGGCGAGGTTCCGTGCGGATCTTTTCTATCGCCTCAATGTGTTCCCCATCTTCATGCCGCCTCTGCGCGACAGGGGGGGGGACATCATCCTCCTGACCGATCATTTTATTGTCAAATATGCCAGGATTCTCGGCAAGCGGGTGAAACGGATTTCCACGCCGGCCCTGGACATGCTTCTCGCGTACCACTGGCCGGGAAACGTCCGTGAACTGGAGAACTGCATCGAGCGGGCCGTTATCCTTGCACCGGGAGACTCCATCGAAAGCGTCCATCTGCCCCCTTCGCTCCAGATGAAATCCAGAGACGCCGCGAAGAAGGAAAGGGGAAAGCTCGAGACGCTCGTCAGCGCCTACGAGCGCTCGCTGATCATCGACGCCCTGAAGGACGCACGGGGAAATCAGAGCAAGGCGGCAAAATTCCTCGGGACGACGAAGCGGATCATCCAGTACAAGATCACGAAATACGCCATCGAACCGCAGCGATTCAAGGCGAAGCGGATTTCCTGATGCGATCGGCACAAGGCTGCAGGAGCAAGGATAAACCCTCACCGGTTGCGACATTTTGTTTTCTGGAACAATTTTGTTCATATTTGTATACTCCCCTGCTCGGTCATGTCTGCCATTCACCTTCACTTTCACTCACGTCCGGTATACGGATAATTCGATATTATTACATGATATCAAGGATTTGTTAATCACACGTGAATCGCGACAGGGTGGTTTTCCTGGTCCATGCACCGCGTGGCACGTTTATTGTCATTTCATGTTTACACAGTGCATCATTCCACGATGACAAAAATGACAAACGGGGTGAAAAGTCATGGAAGCAAAGAAAATGGAAAGCCGGAATTTATCTTCCCTGGCCAGTCTGATGAACGCTTATGAGCGGGCTCTCATTATCGACGCCCTCGTGAGCACACAGGGAAACCAGAGTCAGGCTGCCAAACTGCTGGGCACATCCAAGCGCGTCATTCACTACAAGATACACAAGTTCGGAATCGACCCGCTACGCTTCAGGATGAGAAATTAGATTCCCCCGGCCACGGCAAAATAAATTACAATTTCGTACATCGAAAATGTCAAAGAACAATATTGTTCCATGTCGGCGGGCGGACCGGCCTGGCTCCCCGAATCGGAATGAAGAGCCTGGGCTGAAGGATAGCCGGGATACGGATTTTAATCTCGAACGGGCCACAGCAACAACCGAGGAACGAACATCATGTGCCGACTCTTTGCGATAACAAGCCAGGATCCCCTCACCCCCATGGTCGCCCTCGAGGCGCTCAACGTCATGAAGGAGGGCCACGACGGATCGGGGGTCGGTCTGTACCTGAGCGACCTGGCGGGAGATTTCGAGCCTTACAAAGACTACCCGATTCTCTCCGGCATATTCAGCAATGCGGGAATGAAGAAGCTCGATGACTACATGCTGGCGCGCGGGTTCAGGCCGAAATTCGAACGGGCGATCCGCCCTGCAAAGCCTGCCCCGGCAGGAACGCCCAGGCGTGACGTCTACCTGATCAGCGTCTACGACTACCCCGATGACTGGAAATACCTTCCCAAGGCCGAGGTCCGGCTGCGCCTGATGCTCACGCGGGTCACGCTCCGCCAGATGGGAATCGAGGACGGATCGATGATGGTCTTCAGCTTCTGGCCTGACACGATCATGCTCAAGGAGATCGGGGATCCCCTGGAGATCGCCGACTACATCGACCTCAATGACCGGAACATCCTCGCCCGGAACATCCTGTCCCAGGGCCGGCAGAACACGAATTACGCCATCACCCTCTACGCATGCCACCCCTTCTTCGTCCAGGGCGTGGCGACCATGACAAACGGTGAAAACACGGCCTTTGTCCCCATCCGCGAATTCCTCATGTCCAGAAATTTCCCGGGCTACGTCGGCTATCAGTCCGATTCGGAGGTGTTTGCCCATATCCTCCATTACACCTACTACAATCTGGGCATGGGGCTTGAAGCCTACAAGCACATCATCACTCCCCTCAAGGATGATGAGCTGGCCAGGCACCCCGAGACGTCCCGCCTGAGGCTGCTGAAGCATACCTGCAGGCCGCTGATCATCGACGGCCCCAACTGCGTCATCGGTTTTTTGCCCGATCAGACCCTGTTCATGGTCCATGACAGCAAGAAGCTGCGACCCGGGGTCATCGGAGGAAAACCGGGTATCTACTGCTGCTCTTCAGAGATTTGCGGTCTCGATGCCGCCATTCCCGACCGGGACCGCGACGAAGACTTCCAGCCCATGAAATACGACATCGTTTACGTGGACAAAAAACGCAGGGAGATCAAGAAATGGAATCAATGGGAACCCTTCACCCATCCACACTGAGCACGAAGGACCTGCACTGGCGGATCCTCTGGAACAAGGACACGTGCACCCTGTGCGGGCGCTGCACCGCCGTGTGCCCCGTCCAGGCCATCGAGCTCGGCGTTCACCGCAAGCGCACCGTCAACGTCCCCCTGGGGATCAAGGACTCGCCCGCAACGGCCCTGAGCGTCTACCACGGCATCGATCAGCGCACCGATCCCGCCTTCGCCTGTGTCGGCTGCGCCATGTGCAGCATGGTCTGCCCCAACGATGCGATCGTCCCCGTCCTCAACGAGGATGTCGACAAGCAGCGCTTTCACATCAACACCGGCGGCATCCCCCGCCGCCGCGGCGGAAGGCGCAACGCCCCCGGGAGCTTCCTGGACCAGATCAAGTTCGTCCGCATCTCCATGCTGACGGACCCCGCCCTGGACGCGGGCCGGCACGAATTCGAGATGCGCACGCTTCTCGGGCGCATCCTGCCCCCCGAGGAGGCCCTGAAATTCAGCCGTGAAAACGGATGGATCCCCCCTGTCCGGGAGATCTACCCCCTGATCGTCGGCAGCATGTCCTTCGGCGCGCTCTCGCCCACCATGTGGGAAGGGCTCCAGATGGGGGTGGCCTACCTCAACGAGGAGCTGGGCATGCCCGTGCGGATGTGCACCGGAGAGGGCGGCTGCCCCCCGAGGCTTTTGCGCTCGCGCTTCCTCAAGTACGTCATCCTCCAGATTGCCAGCGGATACTTCGGCTGGGACGAGATCATCCGTGCCATCCCCGAAATGAAGGAAGACCCCTGCGCCGTGGAGATCAAGTACGGACAGGGCGCCAAGCCCGGCGACGGGGGCCTGCTGATGTGGTACAAGGTCAACAGCCTCATCGCCAAGGTTCGCGGAGTGCCTGCCGGTGTGAGCCTGCCCAGTCCGCCCACGCACCAGACGAAATATTCCATCGAGGAATCCGTGGCAAAGATGATCCAGTCCATGTACATGGCCTGGGGCTTCAGGGTCCCCGTCTACCCCAAGATTTCCGGGACCAGCACGGTGCTCGCCGTCCTGAACAACCTGGCGAGAAACCCCATCGCCGCGGGTCTCGCGATCGATGGAGAGGACGGGGGAACCGGGGCGGCCTACAATGTTTCCATGGACCACATGGGCCACCCCATCGCGAGCAATATCCGGGACGCCTACCTGAACCTCGTCAAGATCGGCAAGCAGAACGAGATCCCCCTCTTTGCGGGCGGAGGCATCGGAAAGAACGGAAACCTGGGGGCCAACGCGGCGGCGCTCATCATGCTCGGCGCCAGCGGCGTCCAGGTGGGCAAGTACCTCATGCAGGCGGCGGCGGGCTGCCTGGGGTCGGAGAGCGACCGCTGCAACATCTGCAACATCGGTCAATGCCCCAAGGGGATCACGTCACAGGATCCCCGCCTTTACAGGCGCCTCGATCCGGAGCATGTGGCCCAGCGCCTGGTGGATGTCTACCTGAGTTTCGATACGGAGTTGAAAAAGGTCGTGGCCCCCCTGGGTCGTTCGACGTCGCTCCCCATCGGGATGTCCGATGCCCTGGGCATTTCCGACCGGAACGCCGCGGAGAGGCTGCAGATCAAATATGTCGTCTAAGAGGATGAATGACGTGGCAACCCGAAAAGCTTCCTTGAAGAAGAAAAAAGAAACCGGTCTGCCGGCACTGGTGATTCACGGTGTGGAAAGCGGTCAGCGCGTGGATTCCCGTGTCCTCGACGAGCGCATTCAGACGGCCGTTTCGGAAGGGCATCGCGTGATCGAGGTCCGGGCTTTCGGCCAGCACGGCATCGGCGGCCGTCTCTGGAAGGCCGGAAACGAGCCGGTCACGTTGAAGATCACCGGCTCACCGGGGCAGCGAGTAGGCTCCATGGGCTTTCCCAACACGCTCATCGAAGTGATGGGTCCCGCGTCTGACGATGTCGGTTGGCTCAACGCCGGAGCCCGGATCGTGGTACACGGCCAGGCGTCAAACGGCATCGGGAATGCGATGGCGCAGGGGAAGATCTACGTCGCCGGCGACATCGGCGCCCGCGGGATGACGATGACCAAGCAGAACCCGCGGTTCGCTCCGCCGGAGCTCTGGGTGTTGGGAGCCGTGGGCGACTCCTTTGCCGAGTTCATGGCGGGCGGCACTGCCGTCGTCTGCGGACATGATCCCCACCACTCCGACAACGTCCTGGGCCACCGGCCCTGCGTGGGCATGGTGGGCGGCAGGATCTTCTTCCGCGGCCCTCACAAAGGGTACAGCGAGGCGGATGCAAAGCTCGTCAAGGCCACCGATGAAGAATGGAACTGGCTTGCAGACGGCATGAAGGATTACCTCCGCGCGATCGGCCGCATCGAACTTTTCGACACCCTCATGGCGGACCGGAATGCCTGGAGGGTTCTCGCGGCGAGGACGCCCGGCGAGAAGGGCGCCAGGCCCGTCCGCAAAATGGAGGACTTCCGCCGGTTCGTCTGGGATCAGGAACTCGGAAAGGGCGGCCTCATCGGCGATTTGACAGACCTCGACCGGAGCCCCATCCCGCTCATCACGACGGGAATCCTGCGGCGTTACGTCCCCGTCTGGGAGAACCTGAAGTTCCTCCCCCCCTGCCAGGCCAGCTGCCCCACGGGCATCCCCGTGCAGAAGCGCTGGGAGATGGTGCGCAAGGGCCTGGTCGACGAGTCCGTTGACATCGCACTGGCCTATACGCCGTTCCCCGTCACGGTCTGCGGCTATCTCTGCCCGAATGTCTGCATGCAGCACTGCACGCGCCAGANNTGGACATCACCGTCCTGGGCAAGGCAAGCCTCCGGGCAAAGCCCCCCGAGCCGTCCGCGGCAACGGGCTACAAGGTCGCCATCGTCGGCGCAGGGCCCGCCGGCCTTTCGATCGCCTGGCAGCTCTACCTCAAAGGCCATCAGCCCGTCGTCTTCGACCGCGGCAATGAGCCGGGCGGCAAGATCACAAGCTCCATCCCCAGCCTGCGGATCCCGGACGAGATCGTCCGTCACGAGATTGACCGGATCAAGGGCCTGATCCCGACGATCCATCTCCAGAAGGACCTTACCGGCATTGAATTCTCCGCGCTCCGCGACGAGCACGACTATGTCGTCATCGCCACCGGGGCCCAGAAACCGCGCATGCTGCCGATCCCCGGGATCGAACGGGCTTGCTCCGCCCTCGACTTCCTTCGTGCAAGCAAGGAGAACCGCATCCAGGTCGGACGGCGCGTCGTCGTCATCGGTGCGGGTAACGTCGGTTGCGACGCGGCTGCCGAGGCGGCGCGCCTCGGCGCCACCGACGTCACCCTCATCGACATCCAGGCGCCGGCCTCG
>DIFQ01000020.1 GCA_002419215.1 Syntrophaceae bacterium UBA5744 | reverse complement strand
AGGCGTGGCAATCTTCGTTTGAGATGCAGTTACGAGATTGCTTCGTCACTTCGTTTCTCGCAATGACCACATTGGACAAGGCAAGACGATGCAAGCCTCGAAGCAGCCCCCCTTCTTTCCCGAAAAGGAGGATAAAGGGGGGGGCTATTTTTTGTTTCCTCGGGGCTCGGGTCAAGGGTCCAAAGGTACTAAAGAAACTTATATAAACGAATCTGCTTCCTTCCCTATACCCTATACCCGATACCCTGTACCCCTCATCTGAGTTTGACCGTGCTCGCCTGGGGGCCTCTCAGGCCCTGTTCCTCGACGAAGACGACCTCCATTCCCACCTCCATGTCCTCGAATCGCTCATTGCGCACGCTGTTGCGGTGGAAATAGACGTCCCGGCCGTCCGCCGAGACGATGAACCCGTAGCCCGCGTCCGGAAAGAGAGATGCCACGCGCCCTCGCGGCGGCTCCTCATGGCGCTTGACCTCTCCCCGCTTCCTGCGGGCATAGGCCTGGACTCTTTTCAAGGCGGCATCGAAGGCGAGATTGATCGCCCTGTGCAGGTCCTCGTGGGCCTCCCGGCGGATGACAAGGTCCTTTCCCGGCAGGGCGAGGTCGATGCGCGCGTTGTAGACAAGCCCGCTGGTGCGATTCCGATGGGGAACCTCCAGCAGCACGCGGCAGCTCAGCATGTCGCGGTGGAATTTGTCGAGTTTTTCCGATTTTTTTTGAATGTAGGACTCGATTTCGCCGGAGAGCTCACAATTACGGGAAGTGATCTGCAGAGGGATTCGTGCCATGGTTGTTCCCTCCTGATGGATTTGCAGTTACATTAGCATGTCCAGCTTTGGCGCGTCAAGGGGGCGTGGAATCGCATCGCCCGCAAAGGTGCCGTTTCTTTAATAATTCTTGACATTTCCGGGCACGATCCGTTAGATGGAACCATTGTGGCTGCCGTGCAGCATCGCTTTCCGTTCAAAGGACGTGTCTTGCCGATTTCCTGCAACGCCTGCCGGGCGGTACCGTCTCATCCCGCGCAGGTGTTGATGACTGACCCCCCCGATTCGGACCCAAGAGGTTTCTGATGCCCGCAAAACGTCCACTGAAACCTTCCTCCCGGAAGAAAAAGGCTGCCGGCCCGGCCTCTGAAAAGGAGGCGAGGGGCGCAGGGAGCCGTCCGTTGAACACGAAGCAAAGTAAGGCGAAAGGAAAGCCGGCCGTCGTGTGCCCCCGGGTGTCCGAGGATCTCTATTCGAGTCTCTTCCGAAAAAATCACGCCGTGATGCTGATCATTGATCCCCGAGACGGACGGATCGTGGATGCCAACCAGGCAGCCATCCGCTTCTACGGGTACACGGCCGGCAAGCTGAAAACACTTCGGATCAGCGACATCAACATCCTGGATGCCGGGGAGGTCGGCCTGAATATGAATCGGGCCGTCAAGAAGGTCCGCCGTTATTTCATTTTCCGTCATCGCCTTGCAGACGGCGCGATCCGCGACGTCGAGGTCTACAGCGGTCCCGTCACCCTCGAGGGGAGAAAGCTTCTTTACTCCATTGTCCACGACATCACGGAGCGCAAGCGGGCCGAGGAGGCCCTTCGGGACAGCGAGAAGCGGTATCGGCTGCTGATCGACAACGCCGAGATCGCCGTCGTTGTCACGTCCCTGGACACCGGGCACGTCCTGTTTGCAAACGAACGGGCCGCCGGCGTCTTCGAAATCCCCCTTTCGGAGGTGATCGGCAGGCGGGCAAGGGATCATTGGGTCCGCGAGGAAGATCGGGACCGGTTCGTGGCGGATCTTTCTTCGACAGGGAGATTGACCGGATACGAATGCGCCCTGAAGACCGCCGGGGGCAGGCTGCTGTGGGCGATCGTTTCCGCCAACATCGTGGAATTCGCCGGCGAGAGGGCGGCGTTCGTCGTTTACAATGACATCACGGAGAGAAAACGGGCCGAGGAGGCCCTGCGCGACAGCCTCGAGACGGCGAGCGCCATGCTCAATGCCGTCACGGAATCCTTCGCGCTCATCGACAAGGAGGGGACGGTGCTGGCTGCGAACGAGAACTTCGCCCGGCGTTTCGGCATGCCCCTCGACGGCATCGCCGGAACCTCCGTTTATGACTATTTGAGCGCGGACCTGGCGGAGCATCGCAGAGATCGGATTCAAGAGGTGATTGAAAGGGGAAGTCCCATTCGATTCAGCGACGAGCGGGAGGGTCGGTGGTATGAAAACAGCCTCTACCCCATCTTCGATTCACGGGGCAGGGTCGGCCGGTTCGTCGTCTACTCCCAGGACATCACCGACAGGCGGCGCTCGGAAGAGGTCCTGAGGCAGAGCGAGGCGCTCCTGAAAAGCGTCTTCCAGGCCGCCCCGGTCGGGATCGGGCTCGTCTACAACAGGGTGCTCGGCTGGACAAACGACCAGGTGGCCCGCATGCTGGGCTATTCCATCGAGGAACTGGCCGAGAAAAACGCCCGCATCCTCTACGAAAGCGACGAGGAGTTCGAGCGCGTGGGCCGCGAGAAGTACGTCGAGGTCCGGCAAGGCGGCACAGGCGTGATCGAGACCCAATGGAAGCACAGGGACGGCGAGTTGCTGGACATCCTGCTCAGCTCGAAGGCCATCGACCCCGCCGACCTGTCCGCGGGCGTCGTCTTCACAGCCCTGGACATCACGGTCCGCAAGCGAACCGAAGAGGCCCTGCAGCGTTACCAGGACGAACTCGAGCAGCGCGTGCGGGAGCGCACCTCGGAGCTCATGGTGTCCAACCAGGCCCTGATCGTGGAGATCGAGGACCGCAACCGGGCCGAGATGGCCCTGAGGGACTCCGAGAGGCGCCTGTCGGACATCATCGAGTTCCTGCCCGATGCCACGTTCGTCATCGACCGGGACGGAAAGGTCATCGCGTGGAACAAGTCGATGGAGTCCATGACGGGGATTGCGGCGAGGGACATGCTCGGCAGGGGAAATTACGAATATGCCGTTCCGTTCTACGGGGAGAGAAGGCCGATTCTGATCGACCTGGTGTTTTCGGCCGAAGAGGAGATCACCCGTCGCTATGCAAGTTTCAAGAGACGGGGCGACATCCTCTCCGGCGAGAGCTACATACCGAGGCACGGCAGCTCCAAGGAAAAGCTCTATCTTTCCGGAACGGCGGCGCCCCTTTACGATTTTCAGGGGAATCTCGTGGGCGCCATCGAGTCGATCCGGGACATCACGGAACGCAAGCGCGCCGAAGAGGCCCTCCGCTACCGTGATGCCATCCTGGAGGTGGCCAGCTTTGCCGCCGAGAGGTTCCTGAAGGCCCCCTCCTGGGAGACGGACATCCGCGAGATCCTGGCGAGGCTCGGCACGGTCACCGGCGTGAGCCGAGTGTATATCTTCGAAAACAGGACGTCGGCAGAGGGTGCCTTACTCACGAGACAGCGCTACGAGTGGGTGTCGGACGGAATCGAGGCGCAAATCGGCAACCCCGCCCTGCAGGATCTACCCATGGAAAGAGAGGGCTTTGCACGGTGGGCCGATGTCATGAGGAAGGGGGGCCATCTCAACGGTCTCGTCCGGGAGCTGCCAGAAAGCGAAAAGACGCTGCTGCAATCCCAAGGCATTCTGTCCGTTGCCGCAGTGCCCGTCTATCTCGCCGACCGCTGGTGGGGCTTCATGGGGTATGACGATTGCCTCAGCGAACGAAAATGGTCCGATGTGGAGATGGAGGCTCTCAGCGTGGTGGCAAGCACCCTGAGCGCGGCCATATCGAGGAAACATACCGAGGCGCGGCTTGTTCAGACCTCCGAGCGTCTCTCCGTGGTCCTGGAGTCCCTGCCGATCGTCACCTTCACGGCCAAGGGGGACGAAAGGGCGGAGATCACCTACATCACGGGCACCGTGGAGGAGATCACCGGGTTCAGGCCCGAGGCGTTTCTGAAGGAGCCGTCCTTTTTCATGGACCACGTCCATCCCGACGACCGCTCCGTTGTCCGCAGCTGCCACCTGGGCATCGGCACGAAAGGCATGTGCGGGTGCGAGTTCAGGTTCCGCGCCGCAAACGGGACGTACCGCTGGTTTTCCGAGTTCTGCCGGCTCATCCACGGCCCCGAGGGCTCGATCGGCCGTATCGTGGGGATGTGGCAGGACGTCACGGAGGAGAAGCGCATCCTCCAGGAGTCGAACACCCGCCTGCAGCAGGTGATCCAGGCCCACAAGCTGGCCTCCCTGGGCGAGATCGTTGCGGGTGTGGTGCACGAGATCAACAACCCCAACAGCTTCATCAGCTACAACATCCCGCTGCTGGAAGAGATCTGGAAACTCTGCGAGCCCGTCGTGGCCGAGTACGCCGCCGCCAACCCCGGGTGGGGAAGGCACAGCGTGAGCTACGAAGAGCTGCGCAATGACATGGCGGAGATCATCAATGCATTCCGCATCGGTGCGGACCGGATCAACCGGGTCGTCTCGAACCTCAAGGATTTTGCCCGCGTCGAGGAGGGTGTCCAGGCGAAGCCCGTCCTGGTGAACGATGTCGTCGAAAAAACGCTGATGATCGTGGGCGGCCAGATCCGGCGTTCCGTTTCGAAGCTGGACCTCGACCTGGGCGCGGATCTTCCGCAGGTGCAGGGCCAATTCCAGAAGCTCGAGCAGGTAATGGCCAACCTCCTCGTGAACGCCCACCAGGCCATCCCGGACAAGGAAAAGGGGTGGATCCGCATCTCCACCCGCTACGTCCAGCGGCTGGGTTCCGTGGTGGTTGCGATCGAGGACAACGGCGTCGGCATGGCCCGGCCCGTTATCGACCGCCTTTTCGAACCCTTTTTCACGACGCGCCGGGACACGGGCGGCACGGGGCTGGGGCTTTCCGTTTCCTACGGCCTCATCCGGGAGCACCAGGGCGTGATCGGCGCCCTTTCGCGCCCGGGCATCGGGACACGGTTCACCGTGTTCCTCCCCGCGAGTACCGGGACGCTGCTGCACCTGAGGCCGCTCATCCTGCCCCTCGAGAGGGACCTCGACAGGCTTGACGAGCTCCAGATGGAGGTGAGCGGAATCGATGACGGCTTCGTACACTGGTTCTACCACTACGAGCCGTCCGAGGAGAGGCTGGTGGAATACCTGGACCAGCACCCCGAGGTCGACATCATCCTGTTGACGGAGCCGCCTTTCGGGCTGGACCCGGCCGTGCTGCTCCAGACCATCCGGGAGAAATTCCCCCTGCTCACGACGGTTGCCTGGGGTGGCGCGGAAGAGGATTTCACCGGGGCAGGCGGCGAGAAGCCGGACATTTATATCAAGGGCCCGCCGGAGATCCGGAAACTCAAAGTGGTCCTTGACGGGATCACGAGACAAAGATTTTAGTGACCAGTGACCAGTGACCGGTGGAAGATAAAAAAAGTGACTGAGTGTCTAAGTGCCTGAGTGTCTGAGTGAAGAAATAGAAAAATGGTCATTGCGAGCAACAGACCCCGTCTGTGGACGGGGTTATCGATGGAAGAAAC
>DIFQ01000021.1 GCA_002419215.1 Syntrophaceae bacterium UBA5744 | reverse complement strand
CGAAGTCGGGGTCTGTTGCTCGCAAGAACGATCATCGACAGGAAGGCCTGATCGGCAAAAAGCCTGTTCAAAACTGTCGCCGGCTGTGGTAAAGTACGGCTTCTTCAGAAGGAGGTGTGTGAAATGGCTCAAACCCTGACCCGGACCGAAGTCCGCTGGAGCGAAAAGACGATCGGTGTCCTGATTGGCCTTGCCCTGCTGCCCAATCTCCTTGGCATGATCAACCTGGCCACCCCCTGGGGGTTCAAGATCCACGTTTTCCAGGCTGCGATCTTCCTGGCCGCTCTTCTTCTCGGCCGCTGGGCCGGCCTGATTGCGGGCCTCGGGGGATCCCTCTATGTCGCCGCTGCCCTGTCAAACCCCTTCATTCTCTTCGGAAATGCCCTTCTCGGATTTTTTACTGGCCATTTTACCGAGAAAGGATTCAGGCCTGTTGTGGCGGTGATGCTTGCCTTTGCGATCCAGCTTCCCTGGCTTGTCGTCACGGATCACCTCTTCATGGGTCTCTCGTGGTCCTTCATCGGCGCCCTGGTGCTCTCCCTTGCCGTCTCCAACCTTGTCTGGGCCGTCGCGGCGGCCTGGGCGGCAGGCCCCTTGAAGCGGTTGCTTGGATGCTGACGCCTGATTTCACCCGTTACAGCCTGGCCCTCTTCCACGAGGGCCGCATTATTTTTTGCTCCGAAAAAGAGGGGCTTCGGCCGCTCGTGGAGTGCATCCGGGCCTGCCGCGGCCGCTTCAGCGGCTGCGAACTCCACGACCGCGCCATCGGCCTGGCGGCGGCAAAGATCGTCGTCACCTCGGGGATGATCGACCGTGTCATCACACGGAGAGCATCTTCCCGGGCCGTCGCCTTTCTCAAGCAATACTCCGTCCCGCTGACCGCCGACGAGGTCGTGCCGATCCTCCTCAACCGCGAAAAGACGGCGCCCTGCCTCATGGAACAAAAGGCCGAAGCGACGGAAGACCCGGAAATGTTTTTCCACGAGATCTCCGCCTTCTTCTCATGACCCCTGAACGGGCAGGGGCTCCCCTGGATTGTCTTTTGTGGGTGGTTCAAAAGGAAAGGCGCGTGCCGCCTCAGGGCAGCTGCGTGTAGCAGACCTGGTTCTTCCCGCCGGACTTGGCCGTGTAGAGGTTCTTGTCGGTCCGACGCAGGAAGTCCATCATGTCCTCGTTCTTGGCGTGCTGGGCCACCCCGATGCTGACGGTGACCTGGATGTCCAAATCGGGACGCGGCTTGAATACCTCGTTTTTAAGGGCGACCCTCACACGCTCGGCCGTGGCGACACCCTGCTCACCTCGTGTGGCGGGCAGGATGACGGCGAATTCCTCGCCCCCGTAGCGACAGGCCGCATCGGTCTGGCGCAGGCACTCCTTGATGATCTCGGCAAACCGCACCAGGACCCTGTCACCCTCGAGATGGCCGTAGGTGTCATTGTACTTCTTGAAGTCGTCGATATCGAGCATCAGCACGGTGAGCGGGTGGTCGTAGCGGTTGGACCGCTCGATCTCGCCGTGGAGCACTGCATAGAACTGCCGCGAGTTGAAAAGCTTCGTGAGGCCGTCGGTGATGCTCAACTCCTGGTAGCGTTGCTCGCTTTCCCGGAGCTGGTCCATGGCGTGGTTGCGCTCCCTCAGGAGGTCCTTCTCCCGCAGCACTCGCCGGATCCGCATGGAGAGCTCCGCGATGCTCACGGGCTTGAGCATGAAATCGCTTGCGCCCCTGGTGATGATCTCCTCGTAGGTGAAATCCTCGGTAAAACCCGTCATCACGATGACGTCGACGTCGTGGGTTTTCTTGATCTCCATCGTGAGCTCGAGGCCGTTCATCTCGGGCATCTGGATGTCCGTCAGGACCACGTCGACGGAGTTTGCCGCCAGGCACTGAAGGGCCTCCCGGCCGTTGCCCGCCGTGAGGCACTCGTAGCCCGACAGGACCATTGCCTCCTTGAGCATGTCCCGAAGCTCCACGTGGTCGTCGACAATGAGGATGCGGGTCTGAGACCCTGTTTTACCGTTCTGTTCCATGATTTCCGATGATCGGCGTATTCCGAATTGATGATGACGCCGCAAAGACTTGATGCAGGAACCATACCCGCTTCTCGGCGCCGATGCCCCCGGCGGGAGTCGCTTTTTCCTTACAGCCGGACCAGTTCATAGTCCCTGCGGCCAAGCCCGATCGATTCAGCGTAGCCGAGGATATGGCTCCCGTCGATCCGGGTTGCCCTCTTGAAGATGTCGATATCGCCATGCTGCGACCGGACAAGGTCGAAGGCGGCCTGCTCGCAGGCAACCGGGTCCGTCGACGTGACGATCCCCACGTCCTGTCCGATCAGTTCGCTGTCGGCCATGCAGTCGCAGTCCTTTGCGATGTTGTTGATGAAGGTCACGCAGACGCAGGGCTTGCCGTTGACGGCCCCCAAGGCATACTCGGCGGTCCGTTCCATCACGGCGCTCGAAGCCAGGGCCATCCAGGGGACCTCTACGGCATCGAACTCGCAGACGGCGATGCAGGTGGCGCATCCTTCGCAAAGGTCGGGGTCGATCGTGGCCTTGTCCTCGGCAAGCAGGATCGCATCGGCAGGGCAGGCCTCGACGCACTTGCCGCAGACGGTGCAGTTGTCGTTGACGGAGGGCTTGAGCGAGGCGTGCATCTCGAGCTTTCCGGCCCGGGAGCCGCAACCCATGCCCAGGTTCTTGATGGCCCCCCCGAAGCCGAAAAGGATATGGCCCTTGAAGTGGGAAACGACCACGAGCGCCCGGGCCTCGGCGATGTGGCGGGCGATCCGGACTTTTGGGAAGATCTTCCCGGCAATGGCGATTTGCGTCTCCTCTTCGCCCCGCTCGCCGTCGGCAATGACGATGGGGACCCCCAGGGCGCCAAAGCCGTGCTTGCGGGCTATTTCCAGGTGATCCGTCGCGTTGTGGCGCATGCCGCGGTAGAGGGCATTGGCATCGGTGAGGAAGTGATTGGAGTTATGTCCGGCAAGCGTCGTCAGAATGGGCCTGAGGTTTGCCGGGGACACGAACCGCGAGTTTCCCTCCTCTCCGAAGTGCAGTTTGACGGCCACGCGGTCTTTTCCCCCGATCCGCCCTCCCGTGTCCGCCAGAGCCCTCTCGAAGAGCTTGCTGACCGTATCTGCGCTGAATTTCTCGGAAAAATAAACGGCGGCTGCCATCGCGCACTCCCCGGCATGGAAATTTTCCCAACCATACCGGAAAAAATGACATTTGCCAAGAGGATCATGGCGGTATTTCCTTTACAAAACGGGGCCTTTTCATTATATTACCCGTAGCTGACAGGCATCGATCGAGGCTGCCGGCCATTTCTCGAGGGGAGGGGAAAGAAGATGTCTCAGATCCAGCCCGAGGGCGAGGAGATCAGAAAGGCCATCAAGTGGATCTCCGATAACCTGAACGAAGGAAAAAAGAAGAGCAAGCTCGTAGAGGAAGCGGCCATCAAGTTTGACCTGTCACCGGCACAGACGGACTTCCTCATGAACTTTTTCTCGAAGAAGCAAGGGTAGGCGCGGACCCCTTTACGCGGACGGTTTCCGGACCGAGTGACGACTCCCTCTCGGGCTCTGAGACCACTTCACGGGGATCTCATGAGGATCGACGGAACAACCTGGACGGGAAGCACGGATTCAAGAGGCCCTTCCCGGGGCGGCCCCCCGGCAGGGATGCTCATCCCGGTGGGCCCCGGCGGAGGCCGCAGGGGGGATGCACCGCCTCTGCCGCAGGTTCCCGCCGATGAGTTCATTATCGTCCACGATCCCAAGCGCGGCGCAGTCGTCATCGACCTGTACCATGCCGCCACCCGGTACGATGACTCACCCGGCTACCGGCTGACGGGGGAGGGCAACGTCGAGGTTGGCAAGAAGCCCCGCAAAGGGGGCATCATCGACCTGCTTGCCTGATCCGCCTGAATACGCTGCGGCAGCCGGCAACCGAACGACCCTGAAGACGTCACAGGCTTCGCGGGAACAGGGACCTTGGTTTCGACTTCTCAGCCGGCCGCTTACGTATCTTTCCCCTGTCCGCGAACAAGTCTTCCACCGATGCCTCTACCGTCAACCATTCATCTTCAGAAGGGAGCAATTCCATGTACGCCTTTGCCGACAAGCTGCTTGAAGTATCGGAGCGACACGCCGACAAGATCGCCGACCAGTGGTGCAGGGCCGTCAGGAAAAACCCGCACACGCCATGGTTCCAGTCCGCGAAACAGGCGGAGTGCAACAGCTTTGCCGTGGATTTCTACAAGAACTTCCGGAACGTCTACTTCGACGAGAAGCCCTACAAGAAACTGGAGAAATACTTCGCGAACTATGCCGAGGAGAGCTTTCAAAAAGGGATCCCGATGGAGGAGGCCATCTACGCCCTGGTCATGATGAGGCGCCACCTCTGGCTCTACGCGGATTTCCAGGCCCTCTTCATGACTGCGCTGGACGCTCACCGCGCCGTGGAAACCCTCAACCGCACGATCCGGGTATTCGACCAGGGGGTATTCACCATCATCCGGCACTACCGGGAGATGGAAAAGGCCAAGAAGTAGTCGCCTTCGAACAGAAATGAGAAACGAAAGCCCCGCCGGCTACCGCCGGCGGGGCTTTTCCGTGATTCATGATGCTTTTCCCCTGATCCGGAAGCCTGAAGCCCGATGCCTGATTCCCGCTGTTGCGCGACTAGGTCGCGCGCAGCAATATCTGGTGTTCCTCCGAGCGCGACTCGCCGGCGCTCGTCACATAGATGGCCGGCTGGCCGACGACGGGGCAATGTTTTTCGCAGGCCCCGCAGCCGATGCACATCGAGAGATCCACGTGGGGCTGCTGCAGGCGGACGGTTTTCCCTTCGCGGTCCCGCACGGTCACCTCCTCGAGCCATATGGCCTTTTTCGGTGTCGGGCAGGTCTCCTCGCAGACGATGCAGGGGGTGGCATGGGCGAAGGGCAGGCAGCGGCCCTTGTCGATTGCGGCGTGCCCCAGACGCACCTCCTGCTTCTCCTCCAGGGGCAGCCGCTTGATGGCCCCCGTGGGGCAGACCTGGCCGCAGAGGGTGCAGCGGAATTCGCAGAACCCGATCCGGGGCACCAGCACGGGCGTCCAGAGGCCCTCGAGACCCGCTTCCAGAAGCGTCGGCTGCAGGCCTCCCGTGATGCACACCTTCATGCACTCCCCGCAGCGCACGCAGCTCTGGAGAAATTTCTTCTCCTCGAGCGCCCCGGGCGGCCGGATGAGCTTCGCGTCGGACATGCGCGGCCTCGCGAGCGGGGAGATCCGCAGAAGCGGCACGGCGAAGGCCCCCGAGAGAAACGAGGCCACTACGTTTCTTCGCCCCAGGTCGAGCCCCCCGGTGGGGCGCCCCTTGAGCAGGCCGAAGCTCACGGCATTCTTCGGGCAGACATCGTCGCAGTTGTTGCACACGAGGCACTCCGAGGCACGCCACTTCTCTTTGCCGGCGGGAACGGCGTCGGCCTGGCAGGCTGCCACGCAGGCCCCGCAGGAATCGCAATCCTCGCTCACGCTCCGGCGCAGGATCGAATGGCGGGACAGCAGGCCCAGCAGCGCCCCCAGCGGGCAGATAAACCGGCACCAGAAGCGCCGCTGCACGAGGTTGAGCCCCAGGACGGCAAGGAAGAGCAGGCCGATGAAGGTTCCCTGCGCAAACCAGGGCTGCTGGAAGGGCAGGAGCGTCTTTTTCAGCACGTCGTAGACGGCCTCCGACGCGGGGGTGACGAGGGGGAGGTTCAACCGGTAGATCCCGTCGAAAAGGGACGTGGCTGCGTAGCTCAGGGCCGGGTAGATCGCGAGCGAGAAGGACCGGATGGTCAGCGAGAGGGGGTCCAGGACCCCGGCCAGCTGCACGCCGAAGAGCGACGAGGCAAGAACGAAAACGAGGACGTAGTACTTGAGCCGGAACCAGCCGGGGCCGGGCGGCTTGGGCCGCTTTTTCCGGAGGCTCCCGGCGAGGTTGTTCAGCGTGCCCAGGGGGCAGACCCAGCCGCAGAAGAATCGCCCGAGCAAAACGGTGAGACCCGCGAGGATCAGCGACAGCCAGAAAAGCCCCTCCACGGTATGGGAGGCCAGAAACGTCGTCAGGACGATCAGGGGGTCGAAGTCGAGGAAGATCTTGACGGGCCAGCCCAGTTCATCGGTCCCCTTCGACTCCGTCTGGATGAAAAGAAATAGGAAGAGGGCAAGAAACAGGCCCTGCGAGATGCGTCGTGCGCGCGTCAACGTCAACTCAGACACTGATCCTCTTGATCTGGAGTTTCGTGAGGTCCATGACCCCGAGCCCCGCCCTGGCGGCAAGCTTCACGCTGCCGAGGTCGCTCCCTTTCATCCCGAACAGGGTGGCCCCGAACGAGTCGATGGCCACCTGGTCCGTGCCGACGACAACCGTGTCGAGCCGCTTCACGTCGTCGAGGTCTCCCCCCGTGGGGCCGTTTGCCGTAAGAATGCGCACGGCATCCAGCACGGTGAGCGTCGGCTTGATCACCCGGCAAAGATCGACGAGGCTCTCGTCGATACGCTGATGGATCCGGAACCGCACGCCCCCCATGACGCCCATCCAGTTTTTCATGGCCAGGGTGAGCACGGAGAGGCTGTGGGTCTTGGCGATGGGGACGTTGATGATCTTGTCGGCTTCGAAGATCTCGCTGTAGAGGGGCCACGACTTCAGGACCGTGCCGTTGAGCCTGACATCCCGGTACTTGCGGCTGTCCATGTAGACCGCCTCGGCCCCGGCGGCGGCGGCCGCATCGGCAATCCCGCTCTGCTTGTAGCAGCGCCTCGCGTCGCTCACGGTGTTGTCGAAGATCCTGACCTTTTTCGCCCCCGCCTCGAAGCAGAGCTTCGCCAGGGCGCCCACGACATCGGGGTTGGTGGTGGCGGCGTACTGCGGCGTTCGGTCCCATCCGATGTTGGGCTTCAGGACGACCACGTCGCCCCTGGCAATGAAGCGCTTCATCCCTCCCAAGGCATCCAGGGCCGCACGCACGGCCTGCGGGGTCGAGGCCCCCTTGGCCACGACCAGGTCGGGCCCCCGGGCGGCTTCCGCCATACGGCCCAAGGTGGCAAGGCCGCCGGGAAGCGCAAGTCCCACCGAGGATGAAGCGGTCCACTTTAGAAAATCACGCCTCTTCATAACGAGACCCTTCGATTCTTTACCCGAAAAGTACCACGATCCGCGGGCAGAGGTAAATCAAAAAGGAGATTCCGCCTCTAGCAACCCCGATCCTCAGTCTTCCTCTCCCCTCCGCGGGAGAGGATTGAGGTGAGGGGGAACATTCCAACTCCTTTTTCACCTTCACCCCGACCCCGTTCGATAAGCTCACGACCCTGAGCCAGTCGAAGGGCCAGTCGAAGGGCTCTCCCCTCAAGGAAGAGGTCTACCGGGGCAGCAGAGGGGTGGTTTTCAGAAGCCCGTTATGATAAGTGTCCCCCATGGGACACATCCACAATCCTGATAAAGAATACCGCCTCCTGCAGCAGCGCCTCGACCGCAACGTGACCGGTGCTCCCGACTCGCCCCATTTCATGGAGATCCTGAAAATCCTCTTCTCGCCCGAGGATGCCCAGATCGCCAGGCAGATCCCGACGCGCTTCATCACCGTGGGACGGCTCGCGAAGAAGCTCGGCATGGAGACCGCAGCCCTCGACGGCTGGATCACCGAGATGGCCTTCCGGGGTCTCGTGATCGACATCGGCAGGGGCGGGCGCCGTTACGTGTCGCTCGCGCCCGTCGTCATCGGTTTCTTCGAGTACACCTTCATGCGCACCGACGACAAGCTTCCCCTGAAGGAGCTGGCGAGGCTCTTCGATGCCTACATGCACGGCGATGACCGCTTCGCCCGTTCCGTCTTTACGGCCGACACCCAGATCGGCCGATCTCTCGTGCGCGAGGAGGCCCTTCCGGAGGGGGACCACACGGAAATCCTCGACTGGGAGCGGGCCACCCGGCTCATTGAAACGGCCTCGGCAGCCTCCGTGTCGCTTTGCGCCTGCCGGCACAAGGCCTCCCACCTGGGAAAGGCATGCGACAGGCCCATGGAGAACTGCATCGCCCTCAACATGGGGGCGGAGATCCTGGTGAAGAACGGTTTTGCCCGTCCCGTTTCGACGGCGGAGGCGCTCAAGATCCTCGAGCAGTGCAAGGAGATGGGGCTTGCCCAGACGGGGGACAATGTCCAGAAAGACGCGGCCTACATCTGCAACTGCTGCGGCTGCTGCTGCGAGATGATGAAGGCCATCCGGGTCATGGGTCAGCGCAACGCTATCGTCACGTCGAACTGGACCGTCGAGATCGACGAGACAAAATGCAAGGGGTGCGGCAAGTGCGCCAAACTCTGCCCTGTCGACCTGATCGACATGGTTCCCGTTGAGGCGGACGGCGGGAAAAAAATCGTGAAGAAGGCCCGCCACCGGGAGGAGCTATGCCTCGGCTGCGGCGTCTGCTACACGGGGTGCAAGACCGGGGCGATCCGGATGAGGCCTCGTGCCAAGAGGGTGTTCACGCCGGAGACGACCTTTGACAAGGTGATCGCCATGGCCATCGAACGGGGAAAGCTCGCCAGCCTCGTCTTCGAGGGACACGAACAATGGGGCTGGCGCTCCTTCGGGCGCATTGCGGCCGCCCTGGAAAAAACCCCGCCGGCCCGTGCCCTTTTGGCGATCGAACCCCTGCGCTCGGCCTTCTTCGAAGCCGTGGTGCGCAAGGCAAAGGCGCCCCTCTGAATGCCGTCAATGCTTCTGTCCGTTCGTCTCCTGCGGCCCCTGCCGCCGGGGGGCAAAACAGATTTGTGTGGATTTTGGCCCCCGGAGTCATTAAAATAGCAGAAATTGAAAGGAAGGAGGTCTGTCCATGAAATCCAGATCGCTTTTTCTAGTGCTGATCGCCGTGGTGCTCGCCATCCTGATCGGCGCCTCGTCCGCAATGGCCAAGGAGCGGATCATCCAGGTCATGCTGCCCAACTGCGAGTGACCCTTCACCCGCGAGAGGGTCAGTTGGACCCTTACCAACGTTGCAAAGGCCGGAAAGTCGGAGGTCAATGAATTCACCCATATGGCTATCATCCACTTCGATGACGAGGTAACCAGTATCGAAAAAATCGTCGATGCCCTCGAAAAGGCGGGCTTTCCCCTCAGCGGGCCGCCGAAGATCATACAATAAACTGAAGAACGCACCGGGGCGGAGGTCGCCAAAGCGGCCTGCGCCCCGGGTTGCCTGTTTCCACGTCTTTTCAAAGGCAATGCATCCCATGGAAGGCTCCACGAGAGAAAAATTCATCCACACCCTGATGCAGTACAAGGAAAAGTTCGGCCAGGAGAAGGCCTCGGCCATCCAGGAGAAATTCTGGCAGAGCAGGGAGCAGATCGTCGCAGACAGCGCATCCGAGATCGACTGGTTCCCTTCCTGGAAGAAAAACCAGATCCTCGAGGACCTGCTGGCAAAGACCTACCTGGACCTCATCGCCGAGATGGAGCGCGAGGGCCATTCCTGAGGACCGAGTACCTGTCGCCTCCGGTGAAATGACCCATTCCCGGACAGCCAAATCCCAGCACCGACCACCGTTCGCAGGCCCCTGAGGGCCCGCGGGAGGGCATCATGGAATTCAACGTACTGATCGGCGGGGAAGCCGGGCAGGGGATGTTTTCCGTCGAACTGGAACTCACGGAGATCCTCTCCAGGCTGGGCTACCGTTTCTTCGCCACGAAGAACTACATGTCGAGAATCCGGGGCGGCCACAACTTCCACATGGTCCGCGTGGCCGACAGGCCCGTTCACGCCCTGAGCGGCAGGCCCTGGGACATGGTCATCGCCATGGACAGCGGCGAGGCGGAGCGAAGGCACCGCCCATCGTTGGGGGAGAGCGGCGTCTTCATCGGCGCCGACCGGGTGGGGCAGATCGAGGCGGAGGCAAAGGGTTCTTTTCAGGATGTCACGGCCACGAGCACCATCCTCGTGGGCCTCATTCTCGCCTTCATCGGCGCCAACCCCGCAGCCGTCCGGGAAGCCGCCACCGATGAGACGGTTCGCAGTGCCCTGGCGAAGGGCCGGGATTTTGCCGCCCGCTGGGAGCTCGCGGCCCGCATGCCCATCGCCCCGAACAAGGTCGATCACTGCAAGCTCGACGGGAATCAGGCCCTCGCCCTGGGGGCCCTGCTGGGCGGCTGCCAGTTCGTGGCCGGCTACCCCATGACGCCCGCCACGTCGATCCTGCACTACTTCGCCACCGTCGCAGCGGAAATCCCCGTGCATTTCGAACAGGCCGAAGACGAGATCGCGGCCTTGAACATGGCCCTTGGGGCCTCCTACGCGGGGCTGCGGTCCATGGTGGCCACATCGGGCGGGGGTTTTGCCCTCATGACGGAGGCCGTGTCGCTTGCCGGCATGACGGAGACGCCGATTGTCATCATCGACGCCCAGCGGCCGGGACCGGCGACGGGCCTTCCCACGAGGACCGAGCAGGGGGACCTGAATTTTGTCCTTCACGCGGGCCACGGGGAGTTTCCCCGGGTGATCTTCGCGCCGGGATCCATCGAGGAGGCCATCGCGCTTGCGCGTCGCGCCTTCGATGTGGCCGACCGCTGGCAGGTTCCCGTATTCATCCTGACGGACCAGTACCTGGCCGACTCCGTCCAGATCATGGAAGGGCGGGTCCCGACCAAAATGCTTCGACGGGATTACCCCGTCTTCGAGGCGGGCTACAGGCGCTATGAAATCACGGACGACGGGGTTTCTCCGCTGACCTATCCCGGCCTCTCGGAGGCACGCGTCGAGGTGGACTCCGACGAGCACACGGAAGACGGAAAAATCACGGAGGATCTCGACCTGAGGGTCCGGATGGTCGAAAAGCGGCTTCGAAAGCTCGAGGGGCTGCACAGGGAGACCGTTATGCCCTCCCGATTCGGGGATCAGAAGGCCAAAACGATCCTCATTTCATGGGGTTCGAACCGGCTCATTGTCAATGAGGCCGTCGAGGCCCTGCAGGATGAAGGGATTGCGGTGGCATCAGTGCATTTCGGCCAGGTCTGGCCGCTGACGCCGAAAATGGCGCGAGGGCTTTCCCGCAAGAGGCTGATCTGCATCGAGAACAATGCCACGGGGCAGTTCGCGCAGTTGCTCAGGCGCGAGCTGGGCCTTAAGGTGGCTCAACGGATCCTGAAATACAATGGCGAGTGCTTCACCGTCGCGGAACTGGTCGAGCAGGTTAAAAAGATTATCAGTTGAAGGAAGACGCAATTCACCCTCACCTCAATCCTCTCCCCTCAAGGGAGAGGAAGCCTGAGAGGAAAAATCTATGTTAAAGCAGGATATCGCCTGGTGCCCGGGCTGCGGGGATTTCCCCATCCGGTCCACCCTGGAAAAAGTTCTGAATGAGCTGCCGATCCCGGGACAGGACATCGTGCTCACCTCGGGGATCGGCCAGGCGGCAAAGATGCCTCACTATCTGCCGTACAGTTATTTCAACGGCCTCCACGGCCGGTCGTTGCCGCTGGCCGTGGGCGTCAAGCTGGCACGCCCGGATCTGACCGTGATTGCCGTCTCCGGCGACGGGTGCCAATACGGAGAGGGCGGAAACCACTTCATCCACACGATACGGCGCCGGCTCGACATCACGATCCTCGCCTGCGACAACAAGGTCTACGCCCTCACAAAGGGGCAGAGCTCCCCCACGACGGACCAGGAAATGAAAAACGCCCTGGACCCCGCGGGAAACCTCAATCTTCCCTTCAATCCCCTTGCCGTGGCTATTCTCGTCGGGGCCCCCTTCGTTGCACGGACCTTTGCCGGCAATCCCCAACACATGGAGAGCGTTCTCCGAGAGGCGATCCTCTTCAAGGGCACCTCCGTCGTCGACATTCTCCAGCCCTGCGTGAGCTTCAACAAGGTGAACACCTACCCGTGGTATCGCGAGCGGGTCTACACGCTGGAAGAGCCTCTGAAAGAAAGGCTCAAAGCCATCAGGACCGCGCAGGAATGGGGAGATCGGATTCCCATCGGGATTTTCTGGCGCGACGAGCAATTCGTCTGCAGGGAAGGCAAGGATACGTTCCGGAAACCCGTCACGGAGGACGCCGTGGCGCGGCTGCTGAACACAAAGTGCATCATGATGCGTTAGGGGGGCGCTGCGGTCGCATCGGTTCGCCCTGCGGGCTCATGGTCCGTCGTTTGTCAGGATCACGATGACCGCTCACCACGACACCAGGCAGTGGACACAAACAGCGGATGAGGAGCTTGCCCTGAACGCCTGTCCTGAGTTCATCGAGGGATGTCGAAGGGTTTGGATACAAGAGAGGTAACCGGAAAACGCCGAAATGCGCCTGTCGGATTCCTTGCTGACACCTTCATTGTGGGGTTGAACGGGTAAGGAGTAGTCAAATTTCCGGCAAAATGACCGGCTGAAGTGACGGAATTCCGTCACAACCCTCCGAGCACCCGCCAGTAATTCTCATCTTTTTCCTGTTCGTCTTTCTTCTTATTATTATCCTTCTTGTTCATGGATAGAAAGACAATGAGAAACACGATCAGCCACGGCTGCTTTTGCGAACCTTTCATCAGCCGACGGACCAGACCCTTTTCTATGTTCTCCAAAAGCCCCACGAGTACCGCCATGCCGTCTTTGAACCGGCGCACAACGCGCACGGACAATACTTATATGTGACAAAACCCGGAGCTTGTAAAGACAAAAGGGAAGAGAAAATAAAAAGGGGCTAAAAAAAAAGATTGGGTGCCAGGTGAAGGAGGGGAAACTGGCACCCAGAGAGAGATAAATGGGGTTTCAGGTTATCGGATTCGCTTTATATAGTATGCAACAACTGTGACAACCTCTCCTTTCTGCGAAAAATAAATTTATTGAAAGTGTCAACTTGCAAGCAAACCCTCTTTCCGAGACCAGTGACAGTGAAGTTATGAAGCGAGGAAGAGCAGAAGATCGGAAAATCAGTCCGCTTCTTCTATTCGATCCGCGCTTCCTAACATCCGATCTTCGCCAGCATCTGCCAATAGTCGTGAGCGGATCAAAGGGACGTGAAATAGTCCGGCTACGCGATAGGGACGGCGGGTGGCGGTCGCCGCGCAGCCAGGAAGGGCAGCACGATAAGTCCGGACAGATACTTGATGATTGACTGGCCAATGATGGCAGGCCACACGGGCCCGAAGGCGAGAAGGACGAATACGAAAGAGTCCACGGGGCAGGATACGAGGTTGGACCAGATGATCCGGGAGGCAAAGGATCGCTTGAGGATGCGAAAGAAGAACCAGTCCAGGCTCTCCGAAACGAAGAAGGCCGCCATCGAGGCTAACGCTATATCAATATTGAAGAAAAACGTGATGATCGAAGCCGCGATCATCCAGCTCCAAGTGGCCCAGTCGCCCCAGTAGCGCTGAACAAAATCCCTGAACGAAAAGGTGAGTCCTATCCAGACAACCCCTGCGGGAAAAGTAATGCCTGCGATGGTGACGATGCCGAACCAGATGACGAAGGCATTTCCCAGAAGAATGCTGAGGAGGTAAAGAAGCCCCCAGATCCATTTCTTCATGGTGGCGCTCCTACATTTTTTGTAGGGATTTCTCCAAAAGGAAGCCCCGTTATTCCATAGTTCGTTCCCGGATTCAAGGGTTTTCACCTTGACGAGGTCCTGGCGAGTTGTTAGGGTTTGATGCGGATGGAATCCTCCGGCTCATTTTTCAGAAGAATCGCCGTCACTGCCGCTGTCCTTGAAAAAGACGGCATGGTCCTCATCGCCCGCCGCAAGCGCGGGGATCGCCTGGCAGATAAATGGGAATTCCCCGGCGGAAAGATCGAAGAGGGCGAAACCCCTGAGGTTTGCCTCCGGAGGGAACTGCGGGAGGAGTTCGGCATCGAGGTGGTCGTGGGCGGCTTCGTCGGACGAAGCCGTTATGCCTACCCTCACGTGGAAGTCGACCTGCTGGCTTACCGGGCCACACGCGTGTCGGGTGATTTCGAGCTCTACGATCACGAGGAGATCCGCTGGGTTTACCCTGCGGATTTTCACCGCTACGATTTTTCCGCCGCCGATCTTCCCATTGTGAGAATTCTGCTCGAAGGGCAGGCCTCGATGACAGCCGAAAAGGGCTCCAGAGAACAATACATCGCAGTTCATGGTCTGAGGCTTCGATACCTTGAGCAGGGCCCTGTGAGTGCGCGGCCCATGGTCCTTCTTCACGGCACCGGGGACAACACCCACACGTGGGATCTGATCACCCCTCATCTGGCATCACACTTCCGGGTCGTCGCCCTCGATCAGCGCGGGCACGGAAAAAGCGGCTGGGCCGTCCCGCCGGCCTACCGGTGCGGCGATTACATGCTTGATCTGGCGGCCGTCGTTGATACGCTCGGCCTGAAAGACATGATCCTGCTGGGACACTCGATGGGGGCCCTGCACGCAAGCCTCTATGCAGCGCTCAATCCCGGCAGGGTGGCTGCCCTCATCCACGTCGACATCGAGCCCTGCCCGCCCGACTGGAACCGGAAATACCTCCTCGGTCTCTACAAAAACCTCCCCGATTCCTATGCCTCCCCGGAAGAGTACATCAGTGAGCTCGCCAGGAACAGCCCTTACGCCCGGAAGGAACATCTTCAGGATCTGGCCGCCAACTCCCTCGTGCAGCGGGAGGGCCGCTGGTACAGGACTTATGACCGGGAGATCCTTGCCCGATTCGATCACTACGATCTTCTCGCACATCTGCAGGCTGTCCGTTGCCCCACTCTTGTCATCCGGGGAGCCGAAAGCCGCGTTTTCGGCTGCCAGGCCGCAGAGCAGATGGCGAAAGCCCTTCCTGCCGCCGAGCTGATGGAGATTCCCAGGGCAACACACCCCGCCCACCTGGACAACCCGGACGGGTTCCGGGAGGCTGTCATGGGGTTCCTGGCGCGGCATGGGCTTCTTTAAGCCGTCTTGGCAGCAGCCGTTGCCTTTTACCGGAAGCATGGCAACGCCAAGCGATCGTGAAGCTAGGAAGTGAGGAAGAGCAGAAGAGCGGCGTGGAGGAAGAATCCTTTTTTCCGCTTTTCACAGGCATCAAGCTTCAAGCAAACACAGGAATAAGACCCAATCATTCGATTATCTTGAGGAGGTTAGAATGGACGTTTTCACGGCGATCAGAGAGCGGAGAAGCTGCCGGAAATTCCAGCCCGATGCCGTGGGCGATGCCGACATCGAGAAGATCCTCGAAGCCGGCAACTGGGCCCCGTCGCCCGCCAACCAGCAGCCCTGGGAGTTCGTCGTCATCACAAACGGGGGCATCAAGGGGCAAATCTTCTCCGAAAGCGAGATCTGCAAGAGGAAGCTCTTCGAGCGCAGCGGCTGGAAATGGCTCGAGAAGTTCCCCATCGACTTCGTGAAGGAGGCCCCCGTCATCATCGCGGTGGTGGGCGACCCGAAAAAGAGCGGCGCCGATCTGTTTCTCGACGAGGGGGCCGGTCGGGGATACCTGGAGAGCTGCTCGGCCGCCGTCCAGAACATGATGCTCGCGGCGCACGCACTCGGGTTGGGGACTCTCTGGTTCTCCCTGTTCGAGGCGGGGCCGGTCCGGCAGATCCTCGGTCTCGACGCCGGGAAGGACCCCGTGGCACTGCTGTGCATCGGGAAACCGGCCTCGGGCACCACGACAAAGCGCAAGGACTTCCGTGAAAAAACGACGTACCTCCGGTAACGGAGAGGCTCCGAAGCCGATCCGGAACCTGGTCCTCGTCCTGGGCGACCAGCTCCACCGTCACTCGTCCGCCTTCGACGGTTTCGTCCCCGGGGACGACGCCGTCTGGATGGCCGAAGTGGCCGGCGAGGCCCGCCATGTCCCCTCCCACAAGGCCCGCATCGTTTTGTTCCTCTCGGCCATGCGCCACTTCAAGACCGCCCTGGAAAAAGAGGGGATCTTCGTTCACTACCGGAAACTCGATGACCCGGAAAACCAGGGGAGCATCGCGCTGGAGCTCCGGGAGGAGGCAAGGCGCTTCAAGCCCCGGAAACTCATTGTCGTCGAGCCGGGCGAATGGAGAGTCCGCGAGGATCTGAAACGAGCCGCGAAAGAGGCCCGTATCGATCTGGAGATCCGGGAGGACCGTCATTTCATCGCTTTGCATGCGGATTTCGAGCTCTTCGCCCGAGGCAGAAAACAGCTCCGGATGGAGTACTTCTACCGTGAAATGCGCAGAAAGACAGGCCTGCTCATGAAAGTCGGGGCGCCGGAAGGCGGCAGGTGGAACTACGACGCCGACAACCGCGGGGCCTTCCCGAAGGACGGACCGATGAAGATCCCCGCGCCGGCATCTTTCCTGCCCGACGCGGTCACCCGCGACGTCATCGACCTGGTAGAGGAGCACTTTGCCGACCATCCGGGGAGCCTGCGGCACTTCGACTGGCCCGTCACCCCGGGGCAGGCCGATAAGGCCCTGAAGGACTTTGTCGCCGCCCGGCTCCATCTCTTCGGCCCCTATCAGGACGCCCTGTGGACAGGCCAGCCCTGGCTCTACCACTCGCGGCTCTCCTCGGCGATGAACCTGAAACTCCTCGACCCGCGGGATGTGGCCCGAGCCGCCGAGGAGGCCTTGCGGGATGGAAAGGCTGCCCTTGCCGGCGTCGAGGGATTCATCCGCCAGGTGATCGGCTGGCGGGAGTACGCCCGGGGGATCTACTGGCAATACATGCCCGGCTACCTGGAGATGAACGCCCTGGAGGCCTCTCTGCCGCTTCCCTGGTTCTACTGGACGGCCGAAACGGAGATGAATTGCCTGCGCGAGGTGATCTGCCAGACCCTGGAGTACGGCTACGCCCATCATATACAGCGTCTCATGGTGACGGGGCTCTTTGCCCTGCTGTTGGGGGTCGCCCCGGGGGAGGTCCACCGCTGGTATCTCGCCATGTATGTCGATGCCGTCGAGTGGGTGGAGCTACCCAACACATTGGGCATGTCACAGTTTGCCGACGGGGGGATCATGGCCTCCAAGCCCTACGCCGCCACGGGAAAGTACGTCGACCGGATGAGCAACTACTGCACGGGATGCCGCCATGAACCGGGACGGATCGACGGGGAGGAGGCGTGTCCGTTCAGTGTCCTGTACTGGGATTTCCTCCTGAGAAACCGCAACCGCCTTGCCCACAACCCCCGGATGGGCCTTCAGTTTCGCAACGCGGAGCGCCTGGCCCCTGCCGAGACGAAAAGCATCCGGCGCCGCGCCGATGCAATCCGGGCCGGGCTTGCCTACAAGGGAAAGGGGTAGAGCCGATGATCCATTCCGCGCGCATCCAGCCGCTCAACCGCCGGAGCGTCCAGGACGGCCGCTATGTCCTTTACTGGATGCAGGCCTCCCAGCGAGTGGAGTGCAACCATGCCCTCGAATACGCCATCGGCGAGGCAAACGGGCTCAATCTCCCCGTCGTCGTCGTCTTCGGCCTCACCGACCGGTTCCCCGAGGCCAACCTGCGGCACTGCGCCTTCATGCTGGAAGGGCTCGAGGAGGTCCGAAAAGCACTGGACGGCCGGGGTATCCGGTTTGCGCTCATGCACCGCTCGCCGGAACTTGCCGCAACGGCGCTGGCCGAGGAGGCGGCCCTTGTCGTCGCCGACCGGGGCTACCTGCGCATCCAGAGGCAGTGGCGAAACCATGTCGCAAAAAACGCCCCCTGCGCCGTCGTGCAGGTGGAATCCGATGCCGTCGTCCCCGTGGAGACGTCCTCACCGAAGGAGGAATACACGGCTGGAACCCTGAGGCCCAAGCTCCAGCGCATCCTCAAGGACTACCTCGCCCCCCTGAAGGAAAGGCCGGTGCGGAAGGATTCTCTCTCCCTTCGCCTCGACGCAGACCCGGAAGGGGATTTCACGTCCCTGCTCGAGAAAATGAAAATCGACCGTACGGTCCCTCCCGCGAAGGCATACCGGGGCGGTCCGTCACAGGCCCATACCCTGCTGGAGGATTTCATCGCGAGGAAAATCCGTCACTATGACGAACTTCGGAGCGACCCGGGCCTCGACTACTCCTCCCACCTGAGCCCCTACCTGCACTTCGGCCAGGTCTCGCCGCTCGCCATCGCCCTCCGCGTCACCGCGGAAAAAACAATCCCCGCAGCGGCGCGCGAGGCCTTCTTGGAGGAGCTCATCGTGCGGCGCGAGCTCAGCATGAACTTCGTCTTCTACAACGAGCATTATGACGAGTATGCTTGCCTCCCCGACTGGGCGCGAAAAACACTTGCCGAGCACGCAAAGGACCGGCGTGAGGTTCTTTACAGCCCTGAACAGTGGGAACGAGCCGGGACCCACGACCCCTACTGGAACGCCGCACAGCGGGAGATGGTGATCACCGGAACGATGCACAACTACATGCGAATGTACTGGGGGAAAAAGCTCCTCGAGTGGAGCCGGACCCCCGAGGAGGCCTTCCGGACGGCCCTGTGGCTCAACAACCGCTACGAACTAGACGGGCGCGATCCCAACGGCTTCGCCGGTGTGGCCTGGTGCTTCGGCAAGCATGACCGGGCCTGGTTCGAGCGGAAAGTCTTCGGCAAGATCCGCTACATGAACGACGCGGGGCTCAGGCGCAAGTTCGACATGGACGCCTACCTCGAAAAAGTGGGCGCCCTCGAGAAGTCCCGCTGAGAGTCGAAAATACCTGTCGACATTTCCCTTTGATAAGGGTATAAAACTTGCGCGAGCGTTGTAGGCCCTGTAAACCGCTGCGATCGCCAGGGGCGACTGGCGGTTTTTTTATGGCAATCACCCATGACCCGTTGAACCGATGATTCCCGCACATTCTCGAAAACCGATCCGGCTCCTGTTGCTCGTTGCCCTGATTGCAGGCTTTGCAAACAGCGCCCAGGCCCAGGCCCCGTCCGACGATGTCCGCAAAAGCCTCGAGAGGGCCGTCAAGTCCGGCGCCGTCCAGAAAACCATCTGCCCCGGGGCCCCCTACTGCAATCCCTCGTCGGTGATCCGTTTTTACCAGATGCGCAAGTACGAACCGGCCTGGACCCGCGACGGATTCCCGCTGCCCGCGGCGGACACCCTGGCCCGCGCGATCAAGGGGGCCGATGCCGAGGGCCTGCAACCCGGGAACTACCACCTGGAGCGCATCGAGGCCACTCTCGCCGAAATCCGCCAGATTCTCATCCGGAACGAAAGACCGGATGCGGCAAACATCATCAACCTGGAATTTCTCCTGTCCGACGCCTACCTCACCTACGCGGCCCATCTGCTCAACGGCCGCGTCAACCCCGAGACGCTCCATGCCGACGAGTGGACGATGTACCCCTCACGCTTCAACCTGGCGCGCCATCTCTCGAAGGCTATTGAAGGGGGCGATATCGAGGTGAGCCTCAAGGGTCTGATGCCGGCCCAGCCGGGTTACGGAAGGCTCAAGACGGCGCTCGTCGTGCACCGGGCGCTAGCCGAGAGCGGAGGATGGCCCGCCATTCCGGGAGACGGCAGGCTCGAAAAGGGCACGAAGACTGACCGGGTCCCCGCGCTGCGCAGCCGCCTGAAGGTGACCGGCGACATGCCTGCACCGGTGGACAGTGCAAGCGATCTCTTCGACGAGGCCGTCGAGGAGGCGGTGAAGCGGTTCCAGCGGCGCCATGGTCTCTACGACGACGGGATCGTGGGCAACCGGACGCTCCGTGCCCTCAACGTCCCGGTGGAGAGGCGCATCCGTCAGATCGAGCTCAACCTGGAGCGCTGGCGCTGGCTCCCCCAGAACCTCGGAAACCCCTACATCCTGGTGAACATAGCCGGCTACGGCCTCGAGGTCGTCGAAAACGAGGCGCCGGTTCTGACGATGAAGATCGTCGTGGGCACGGCCTTCCAGAAAACGCCCGTTTTCAGCGGGAAGATGACCTACATCGAGATGAACCCCTACTGGAACGTCCCTCACAGCATCGCCACGGAGGAGACCCTCGGAAAGATCCGGAAGAACCCGGAGTTCTTCGCCAAGGAGAACATGAGGGTCTTCACGGCGGGGCCCAACGGCGAGGAGGTGAGCCCCGCCGCCATCGACTGGTCGCAGCTCTCGGAGAACAACTTCCCCTACCGGCTTCGACAGGAACCGGGCCCCCGGAACCCCCTGGGCCGGATCAAGTTCATGTTCCCCAACAAGCACAGCGTCTACCTGCACGACACCTCCGACCCCCAGCTATTCAAAAAGGAGCGGCGGGGGTTCAGCCACGGCTGCATCCGGATCGAAAAGCCCATGGACATGGCCGAGTTCGTCACGAGGGGAAGTAAGGACTGGTCGCGGGAGAAGGTCGCGGCGGTGCTGAAGACGAAGGAGACGACGGTGGCCTACCTGCCGAAGCCCATACCCGTGCACATCCTCTACTTCACGGCCTGGGGGAACGGAGATGGGACGGTGCACTTCCTGGAGGACATCTACCGCCGCGACGAGCGCCTCGAGAAGGCCCTCCAGCCCAAAATAAAGCCTGCCAGGGCCGCAAAGCCCTAGCAGGCTGACAATTTTCATTCACCCTCACCTCAATCCTCTCCCGGGAAGGAAAGGTATCATTCCCCCTCACCCTGGCCCTCTCCCTCGTAGGGGAGAGGGAAGTCAAGGAATTGGGTTTTCATAGGGAGAGGAAGATCAGGGGTATGGCCTTTCGGCCGCTATTTCTAGGCCTTCTTCGCCTTCACCTTCTTCTTTCTCTTCCTGCCATCCTGCCAGGTGCGGACATCGCCCACATCGAGGTGGACGAACCCGCGCCTGCCGTAGTACCCGACGCCGCCGCCGCGCATTTCCAGGGCCGCATTGCAGATGTTCTTGACATGCAGATCGGGCACCCGCAAATCGACGGCCATCCCGGACATGTGCAGGCTGTTTCGGGCGACCTTGCGGTTGCGCTTGCGCAGGACCGCATTGGTCCTGGGAGAGCGGTATCCGGAGATCACGTGGTAGGGGCTGTCGCATTCGAGCTTCTGGTTGAGATTGTAAAGCAGGTCGAGCAGGTTGGGGTCGATTTCCTTGACCAGATTGGCCCGGTAGTCGCGCAACAGGTAATCGATCTCTTCGAGCGCCTCGGGGACATACTCCCCGTCGGCCCAGTACACCCCGTTGAAGGTCTCACCCGTGTTGGTGCTGTACAGATGGAGCCTGCGCTCGCCGCCGGGCTCGAGGATGAGACCGGATTCCCCACTCCAGCCTGGATTGATCAGATCCGGTGCGGGGGCCTCTTCGAGAGATGCGATAACCTTGTGGGGCAGCGCCAGGAGAGCGGCGCCGAAGATTCCAATCTTGAGAAAGGAGCGGCGGCTGCAAGGATCGGCAAAAAGATCGCCATGTTTTCTAAAGGAACGCATCGTCCCCTCCTTTGCTTTTTCCTTAGAAAGCATGCGCCATTGACGCAAAACGTGGTTCTTTTACCCTTACACAGGATGAAAAATCAAGAAGAATTTTAATTGCTCAATAAAACCAGTTCCTTACCTCGCTTTGGTTGCAGCAAAAAGACCGGCAAGGCTCCGGTCATGCCTCTATTATCGGCTTGCCGCCCGTCCGGCTTGAGTCCGCTTGGCGACTTTTCTTCGACGGCCGATCAGATCGGGATGGCAAACGTCGCCCGCCCTGTACTACAATATTCACTGTGAAACCGACCCCTTTCAATGCGGAGAGCGATCTTCCCCCCACCCCCTTCGGCAGGGATCACCGGGAACTCGCCCTGCGTCTCAAGCAGGCCGTGCTTGCCTGGAAGCCGCACGTGGGCTGTTTTGTCTGGGACCGGGAGGGATCGATCCCCGCGGATTCGCCCTTCCCGGACCGGGTTTATTTCATCCTCAACCTCGGCCATTTCCTGCGGCTTGTCGGCACGGCCGAGCGCGTGAGGGAGAGACTCGTCTGGCTTCCCACGTGGCACCAGGCGAGGCTTGCCGCCGAAAAACACGGCGTGGACGAAAAGTCGCTCGGCGACATCTGCACGGGAGAAAGGAAGCCGGGGCCCGGGGAAGAACTCCTGAGGCTCTACGAGCTTCTTCTGGCCGCCCTGGAGAAGAGCTAGATGCAAGGCTTGAATACCGTTCGAGCACTGCTCGAAGACATGCTGAAATCCCAGCGCCTGGCAGCTCTCTCCACTGCGGGACCCGGCGGCGCCCCGTACGGCAACCTGGTCTCCTTTGCGGTCCTGGACTCCGGCAGACTCCTTTTCGCCACAACCCGGGAGACCCGAAAGTACGGCAACCTCAAAGGGGATGACCGGGTGGCCCTGCTCGTCGACAACCGGCAAAACGAAGAGGCGGACTTCCACGCGGCGCTGGCGGCCACGGCCCTGGGCAGGGCAGTCGAGCTGTCCGGGCAGGAGCGGGAACGAGGGATCGTCCGGTACATCGGGAAATTCCCCTATCTCGAAGACTTCGTCCGCTCACCGTCCTGCGCCCTTTTCCGCGTGGACGTGGAGCGCTACATCGTCGTCACGAAATTCCAGAACGTGATCGAGGTCTCACCGTATCCATGATTTACACACTCCCCCTCGACCAGGTTGACCTTCGGGACCGCGACCGCGTGGGCGGCAAGGGATATGCCCTTTCCCGGATGGCCCGGGAAGGGCTGCCCGTCCCCAGGGCCCTGCTTATCACCGCGGAAGCCTACCGGCGCTTCATCCTCCGCACGGGCATCGGCGAATCCATTGCCCTCGAGATCAACCGCAAGATCGTGGATCAGATGCGCTGGGAGGAGTTGTGGGACGCCGCGCTGCGCATCCGAAACCTTTTCCTCCGCACACCCCTGCCCGAAGACATCCGGGGCGAATTGGCACGCGAAATCGAATCGCACTTCTCCGGCATATCCGTCGTCGTGCGCTCCTCGGCTCCCGGCGAGGATTCGGCAAAGGCCTCTTTCGCCGGGCTTCACGAGTCCTTCGTGAACGTCCGGGGAACGGAATCGATCCTCGACCACGTTCGTCTCGTCTGGGGCTCGCTGTGGTCCGATGCGGCGCTTCTCTACAGAAAAGAACTGGGGCTGGATATCGCCACAAGCACCATGGCGGTCATCGTCCAGGAGATCGTGGCGGGCGAGTGCTCCGGCGTGGCCTTCAGCGTGAGTCCCGAGAACCCATCACGGTCCGTGATCGAGGCCGTTCACGGGCTCAACCAGGGCCTTGTGGACGGCACCGTGGAGCCGGACCGCTGGACCCTCGACCGCAAAACGGGTCAAGTCCTTTCCCATCAGCCCGCGCCGAGGGAAAAGGCTGTCTTTGCCGCGGCATCGGGTGTGGAAACGCTCCCCGTGCCTGCCGCTCTGGCGCAGTCGCCGCCCCTGGCCCCGGAGGAAGTGGCCCGCATTTTCGAGACGGCCCTGCAGGTGGAGCGTTTTTTCGCGTCCCCCCAGGACATGGAATGGACGATCCGGGACGGCGACCTCTACCTTCTCCAGGCGCGTCCCGTCACCGCGGGAGAACCTTCCGGCGGGGGCGATCCGCGGGCATGGAATCTCACCCTGAGGCGGAGCTTCGAAAACCTGAAGACCCTGCGCGATGAGGTCGAAGGAAGGTGGATCCCCGCCATGATCGCCGAGGGCGAGTCCCTGGCTGAATTCGTTCTGCCCTCTCTGACCGACGGGGAGCTTGCCGACGAGATTGAAAGACGACGGCAACTTTTCCGGAATTGGACCGATATCTATTACGCCTCCTTCATCCCGCTTGCCCACGGGATCCGTCTGTTCGGACAGACTTACAACGACGCGCTGCGGCCCGCAGACCCTTACGAATTCATGGATCTTCTCGGCGGCACCGAGATGATCGGCCTGGAGCGCAACCGGGTCCTTGGCCGGATGGCCGGCCGTATCAGGGACAATCCCCGACTGGCCGCCTCGCTCCGGCAGGGTTACTGCGCTGGCCTCGATTCCGGCTTCGACGAGGACCTAGAGCACTTCAGCCGCACCTTCGGGGATCTGGGCTGCGGCACGGATCGCTGCTTTTCGGGGCATGACGCCCTCATCGGGCTCCTTCTGCGCATGGCGGAGGCGCCCCCCGTTCGGGAGCGTTTCAGCGCCGGGGAGATCGAGGAGCGCCGGGAGGCCTTCCTGTCGCGCTTCGAAGGGCCGTCGCGACTGCGGGCCGCCGAAATCCTCGACCTGGGCCGGGCGAGCTATCGCCTGCGGGACAATGACAACATCCATCTCGG
The DNA here is from genome assembly GCA_002419215.1 of Syntrophaceae bacterium UBA5744. Taxonomy (GTDB): domain Bacteria; phylum Desulfobacterota; class Syntrophia; order Syntrophales; family UBA2192; genus UBA2192. The sequence goes on along the minus strand of DIFQ01000021.1, from coordinate 132 downwards.
CAGGATCGAAGGGGGGCTTCTTGCCGCAACCGATCAGGCAAGGGGGCGGCTGGCCGCAAGGATGGGTCCTGCCGCGCTGGCCCTCCCGGCCGGCGAGCTGGCCCGGGCGCTTCAGGACCCTGCATACCGCCC
>DIFQ01000136.1 GCA_002419215.1 Syntrophaceae bacterium UBA5744 | reverse complement strand
TTGGTTATTTACAGGCGTGGTAATCGACGATTCAGAATGAAATAACGAAGATTGCCGCGCTTCGCTCGCAATGACTTTTTATATTTTCCTGCTGTTTCTTCCATCGATAACCCCGGATGAAGTCGGGGTCTGTTGCTCGCAATGACTCGTCGATAAAGTCGATTCCCTTTTTATCGCTGGACCTGTGTTTTAGCAGAATTCGCTCTTCCTGATAAGCCAAAATCTGTGGTACTCTCGGGACCGCATGACCGCCAAGGAGGGGACCATGAAAATCTTCAAGATCGCCACGTACAACGTCAACTCTGTGCGCAGCCGTCTTCCCATCGTGCTTCCCTGGCTCGAGAAGAACCGGCCCTCGGTTCTCTGCCTCCAGGAGACCAAGACGGAGGACGCCAAATTTCCGGCCGGGGATTTCGAGGATGCCGGGTGGAACGTGGTCTACCGCGGGGGCAAGGGCTACAACGGGGTGGCCATCGTCTCCTCGGAGAAGGCCGACAAGGTGGCCTTGGGTCTCGACGACGGGGGCCCCGCCGACGAGGACCGCCTCATCCGGGCCTCTTTTTCGGGGATCACCATCGTGAACACCTACGTCCCCCAGGGATTCGAACGGGAAAGCCCGAAGTTTACCTACAAGCTCGAGTGGTTCAAGCGACTCAAAAAGTTCTTTGCCAGACACTACAAGCCGGACCAGCCCATCCTGTGGTGCGGCGACATCAACGTGGCCCGCGAGGAGATCGACGTGCACAACCCCAAGAGGCTCCTGGGCCACGTGGACTTTACTCCCGAGGTCTGGGAGGCCTTCGACGAGGTGACAGGCTGGGGTTTCGTGGACGTGTTCCGCAAGCATCACGCGGGCGAACCCAACCAGTATTCCTTCTTCGATTACCGTGTGCCCAAGTCGCTGGAGAGGGGGCTGGGCTGGCGCGTGGACCACATTTTGGCCACGGCGCCACTGGCGAAGAAGTCCATTGACGCCTACATCGATCTGGAGCCCCGAAAAGCCGAAAAGCCCTCGGACCACACGCCGATGGTGGCGGAGTTCAAGCTATAGGCTGGTGAACGGGGGCTCATCCACTCGCTCAGAGAAGGTAAGAAGGTGAGAGGGTAAGAACGTTGGATGAGTCAGAGGCCAAATTCATGCTCCCTGCTTCTCCAACCTTCTCACCTTCAGACCCTCTTACCCTCTGCACTGCAGGACACTTTGCGTCCTGACAGGGTTAACCGGCCTGATATGCGATATAGCCTTTTTCCACGCTCACTATGACAGATCACGCAGCACCCACAGACAAAGCATCCATCATTAGGGACGGCGTCCGGGCGGCGTGGCCCATCTGCCTGGGCTATGTTCCCATCGGCCTTGCCTTCGGAGTCCTCGCCCAGAAGGCGGGGCTGTCGCCGCTGGCGATCGGGCTCATGTCGGCGTTCGTCTTTGCGGGAAGCGCCCAGTTTATCGCCGTGGCCATGTTGGGGACGGGCGCGGGGATCGCGGCCATCGTCGCCACGGCCTTCACCGTCAACCTGCGCCATCTGCTCATGAGCTCCGCCCTCTCCGTCTACCTGAGGGGGGTCCACAAGCGCTGGCTTTCCCTCTTCGCCTACGGGATCACCGACGAGAGCTTCGCCCTGAACCTGGTGCAGTTCCGCGAGGGAAACTGGGACTTCAAGCGGGCGCTCACCGTCAACCACGTCACCAATGCGTTCTGGGTGGCAAGCACCGTCATCGGCGGGCTCGGCGGCGCCTTCATCCCGGCCCACGCCTTCGGGATCGACTACGCGCTCATGGGCATGTTCCTGTGCCTGCTCGTCTACCAGCTGCGCGGCAGGCTTTACGTCCTGACGGGCCTCATCGCCGGGGCGGCCGCCGTGATCCTTTCCATCGCTATTCCCGGCAACAGCTACATCGTCGCCGCCTCGGTGATCGCGGCAACGGCGGGGCTGTACATCCGAAGGCGATGGCCATCATTCGCGGCTTCCTCTGCCCCGGCAAGAAAGAATAAAAGGTGAGGGAAACAGGCAATACAAAGCAACCTATCATGAATGTCATTCCCGGCTTGACCGGGAATCCAAATATGGACTGGATCCCCGCCTCCGCGGGGATGACAATAGAACCCGAAAAGGGACGTTTCGAAGGATGATCACGACGGATTACATGATTCTTTGTCTCGGGATGGGCCTCGTCACCTACATTCCGCGCTGGGCACCGCTCTTCGCCCTTTCGCAGCGGACGCTCCCCCGCTGGCTCGAGGAGTGGCTCGACCTCATCCCCGCGGCGATCCTGAGCGCCCTGATCCTTCCCGCCCTGGTGACGGTCGGGGAACCCAGGCAGCTTTCCCTGTGGAACAACGACCTGCTCGTGGCGGTGCCCGTCTTCCTGTTCGCCCTGCGTACGCGGTCGCTGGGCGGCACCGTGGTTTTGGGGATGGCCCTCTACTGGCTTGCGGGAAAATTTCTCGGATGATCTACCTCAAGCTCTTCCTCACGGCCGTCTTCTGGGGCGGGACCTTCATCGCCGGGCGCATCCTTGCCCAGGAGGTGCAGCCTTGGTCGGGATCCTTCCTGCGGTTTCTCGTGGCCTCGGTGTGCATGATCCCCCTGGTCTGGCACTTCGAGGGAAGGCTGCAGCCCCTCCGAAAGAAGCAGCTTCTCCTCGTCTTCCTCTCGGGGATGACGGGCGTCTTTCTCTACAACGTCTTTTTTCTGACGGGCCTTCAGACCATCATGGCCAGCCGCGCTTCCGTCATCGTGGCTTCGAACCCCGTGTTCATCTCCCTGTTTGCGGCGCTTCTGTTCCGGGAAGAGCGCCTGACCCCGGTCAAGATCATCGGAATTGCGCTCTCCGTCAGCGGCGCCGTCTACGTGATCTCGCGGGGCAACCCGATGGATATCCTTCAGGGGGCGCTTGGCCGCGGGGAGGTCCTCATCTTCGGCTGCGTGCTGAGCTGGGTGTCCTACTCGCTGATCGGCAAGGTCGTCATGAAAGACGTGCTGCCCGTCTCGGCGGTGACTTATGCCTGCCTCTTCGGCGCCGCAGCCCTGCTGCCGCCGGCATTGTTCGAGGGCATGGCGGGAGACCTCGGGCGCTACTCGATGCCCGCCTGGCTCTCGATTGTGTACCTGGGCTTTTTCGGCACCTGCCTCGGGTTTGTCTGGTACTACGAGGGGATCCGGCAGATCGGCCCGTCGAAATCGGCGGTGTTCATCAACTTCGTGCCCATCAGCGCCGTCATCATGGCCTTCTTCCTGCTCGGGGAGACCATCGATGCGTCGCTTCTCATCGGCGCTGCACTGGTTCTCTCCGGTATCTACCTGACGAACCGGCCTTCGAAAAGCGCCTCTTGAATCCGGAAACGCTCCTTTGTCCCCCGGCATGGAAAGGTTAGGGCTCGCCATGCCGGGGAATTCGCTTGACTTCATCCTGAGCAATGCTATGATTTTTCAGGCAATTCAAATTTCAGAATTCTCATTTCTCAGTTCTCTTCGCGAACCCTCTTCTGTTTTCCACGCTGCAGTGAAAATTTTCACTTCACCCCTAACCTCCTGAACCGCCTCTGGGATGCCGTATGTCCGGGTGTCAACTCAAGATGCCCATGTGAATGGCTCCTCTGGGATCCAGGATTCCATGGGGGCCATGTCTGTCTGCGGATGACATTCGAGGGGCCATCCTGCTTCCTGCGGCATTGCTCCCGGCGCGTTCAATCGCGATCGTCGTCCTCCCGTTTGTTTTACATGCTCTCATAGACATGGGCCGGAAAGGAGAAGGTCATGGACAAGGAAATGACAAGAAGAGAGTTTCTGAATGCGACGGCCGTCACGGGCACGGTTCTTCTCGCGGGGAATCTGTTTCCAGGAATCTCCCTGGCTCAAGGGGTGGTCAGGATCCCGGAAGCCGACAGCATCACCGTCACGGTTCTTGCCGACAATTATGTCGATGCCACCCGATCCGATGACAAGATAGCCAAACGACTGAAGCGAGTTGTATCTCCGCTGGACGTCGCACCGCACGGCGAGCACGGTCTGGCCTACCAGATTGAAACCGTCGTAAATGGGAAATCACACTGCTGCCTTTTCGATTTTGGCTCGGATCCCCAGGGGGTCATGAAGAACATGAAGCTCCTGAAGATTGACCCGGCGAAAGTCGAAGCCCTTGGGATCAGCCACGACCATTGGGATCATCAGCAGGCGTTTCTCGAGATCATGAAGGCAAACAAGGATGCGTTCCGAAAAGGCACACCTCTTTATGTCGGAGACCCATTCTTTGTGGGCACGTATCAGAGATTGCCTAACGGGAATGTCATCAGCCTGCTGGGTCTGAAAAAAGAGGATGTCGAAGGGCTCGGTTTCATTAAGATTGTCGAGATCAAAGGCCCTGCCCCGTTCATCCCCGGGGCCTATTTCACAGGCAAGGTCGAGCAGGTTACGGACTATGAAAAAGTCCCGCCCCGGTTTGTGGACAAGAAAGGCAACGATTATGTTCCGACAACCTTCCCCGGCGAGCAGGCCGTGATCCTGAATGCAAAGGGAAAGGGGCTGGTTGTGCTTTCCGCATGCGCCCACAGGGGCATTGTGAACACCGTCAAACACGCCCAGAAGATCACCGGGATCGAAAAAGTGTACCTGGTGCTGGGCGGGTTTCACCTGACCGGCGCCAAACCGGAGATCATTCAAAAAACGGTTGCCGACATCAAAGCGATCAATCCGCAATACATTGTGCCGACCCACTGCACCGGATTCGAGGCTGTTGAAGCGTTCAGCAAGGAGATGCCCAATCAGTTCATCATCAACACCGTCGGCACAAAATACGTCATCACGGTATAGGAGCTTGATTGGAGCCGTGCTCGTTTGTGATTAAAGAAAAAGCAGGGCCGGAATTGCCCTGCTTTTTTGTATATGTCATCCGGGGTGGTTCAAAACCCCGCATTGCTGGTTGGCATCCGCCGTGCTAATATGGCTGTCGATGCGTTCCGTTATCGGTAGTACCGACCGTCATGCCGATAATAAACGGGGTGACCGTAGTGAGATCGCTGCCAGTGCTTCGCATGGCCCGGGGGCACGTGATAGTAAACGGGCCGGGCAACGACCACGGGCGCGGGCCGGACCACGACCGGATGAGCGTAGACTACCGGGTGCGCGTAAACGACGGGCGGAGGAGCGTTGCCGATGTTCATGTAAAAGCCCGGCTGGCCGATGCTGACGGAGAAGCCCACATCGGATGCGCTTGCTGCGGTAGCGGCGAGCAGGGTGATCATCATGGCGATTAGAATGCGTTTCATGTTCGGTTCCTTTCCCTGGCGTTAATTCTTTCGATTGTCCTTAACCAACCACTGACCTTGAATCGTTCCGTATGTTTGATTGGTAAAACGAACGACACGGCGTTTGGTTTACAGGGGATGCAATTCGACGCCCGAGGGGTCTCGGTACGCCTTACAAGCCATTGCATTCTTTGAGAATTTCAGAAAATACGCCAGCGGTAAAAAACGGGGTGCCTTGTGAACAGGGGGGGTGTTTGGAGGGGCGGCAGGGTTTTGATCGACCCGGCGGGCCGCCGGTGATCCGGGGGCTCACTTCCTGCAGGTACTATTAAAATTCCTCGCACAAAGGTGCCAGGAATTTAGAAACTTAAGGAAATGGGTTAGCTGTTATTATGCTCGCTTACCCCGCAGCAAGCTGCGGGTCGCGTGCAATCGTTTTCGACATGACGGGTATCTGAACTTGTGAACAGGTATCCGGGGGAAAAAGCTCCTCAACCATTCATCACGCCGCTTCGTTGATCGAGAGCCAGAGGTTCTCCCAGACATCCGGAGTGAGGCGGTTCACGCCGGCGTCGTCGTTCTCGTGTGAATGGACCTTATGCTCGATTTCGTAAAAGCTGGTCCTTTGTACCGGACACGAATCGTTTGGGAAAAGGTGCGGCGTATCGTAGATGTAATCATCCTCTTCACGCGCGACTTGTTTGCACGCGCCTGCCGTTCTGGCCGCATTGAAATAGCTCATCGGACAACCTCCTTGTCCTCGAACGCGCAGGCAGGTGCCCGCGCAATTCGTGATCGTGGTCTGGTCTCTTCAAAGAACGTTTATTCCACGAACCGCTGCACGCTGCCGGGTGTCGCATGATCGATGACCCCGGCTGGTTATTGCCTACTCTCATTCCCGCATTCGCGCCATCAGACCCTGTCTGATTCGACCCTAGGACGCTGTCTGATGCCGAAAGCCTCCTGACTGCCGGGAAAAGCGCTGCCGATGAACTCGCCGCCATGGATCGATATTTGAGTTAGTCTGATGAAAATGAACCCGCATTCGTGGTATGTTGGAGATTAAAGAAAAAGGTCACACATCTTGAGGAGGACAAACTATGGGGAAGAACAGAAAAAGTGAGAACGGTAAGCGGTTCATCATTGGCCTGATCGCGATCGTCTGCATCACCGGGATGGCAGGCATCGCGGCGGCCGCCTCACAGGACAAGTACGGGCTGCCGGAGCCCTACCTGGCTTGGGAGAAGGCCTACCTCAAGGAGTTCCCCGAGTTGCAGGGCCTCATGGACGTCATGATCGCCACGGCGGTCCAGCAGTTGAAGGAACCCGGGGGCGATATCCTGCACAACCGGGTGTGTTCGGCCCTGGCCTACGAGATGGCCAGACCGCTGAAGCGGCAGGAACGGAAGCTGGCCATCGCGGCGGACATCCTGCACAACATCAGCAAGGAGGACAAGGCGGCCGTTTTGACGAACCCCGAGGTGTTCCGCAAGTGCGCCGAGATGGTCGCGAAACTGAAGAAGGCGGGCTACTTCAAGAACTCCCCCGGGTTCTGGGGCGACGAAGCGCTGCTGAAAAGCCCGAAGGTCGGGGGGAACCTCGCCCTGATCCACCACATCACGGGCGCCCTGACGGCCGGCGAGATCGCGCGCAAGGCGGGGGGATTCTCCGAGAAGGACATCGAGATGATGCAGGTGACCATCATCGAGCACTCCACCGGGTACTGGTATTTCCGGGATTCCGTGGATCAGGCGGCAGGCAGGAAGGGCTCCTGGCAGGCTGTCTTCCCGGAGCCGGAAAACGCTTCGGCCAAGATCGCCCACGACGCCGACCTGATCTCCCAGTTCGTCTACGAGTCGGTGGTCCCCGAGGGCAGCAAGTGGAGGGTGCTCGCGCAGAAGCGCTGGAAAGCGAAGGACACGAAGGAAGAAGCGCAGATTGTGTATTATGTCTTCTTCCGTCTCTACGAGGAAGCCAAGACGGAGAAAGGGAAAGCGCTCGCGAAGCAGGACTGGGAAAAGATCCGGCCCGAGCTGGTGAAGCTGATGGGCCTGAAGCCGGATCAGGATCCGATCAAGGTCCTCGGCGTACCGAAGATTTTCCAGTAAGACTGCGGGAAGCAGGAATCCGGAAGCCCCGTCGGCTGAAGCCGCCGGGGCTTTCTGCTTTTTACGGGTTCGTCTTTGTCAGCTTCTTCCCGACCAGGGAGGCGATGACCACCAGGGCCGTGGAGATGAAGATCATCAGGATCCCCAGGGCCGAGAGCCTTCCCCAGAGGCCGTCCTCGGCGAACCGGAGGATCTGCACGGCCAGGACCTCGGTGCCGGGCCGGGAGAGGACAACCGAGAGGCTCAGCTCCCGGACGAACATGGTCGCCATCAGGATCCACCCGGAGACGATCCCCGGGACCAGCAGGGGGAGGACGATCCTGCGCATGGTGTAGAGCGGCCCGCCGCCGCAGACCCGGGAGGACTCCTCCAGGTTGCCATGGATCTGGACGAAGGCGCTGGTCAGGGGCCGCAGGCCGTAGGGCAGGTAGGTGGCGATGTAGCCGATCAGCAGCGCCCAGATCGTGGAGTAAAGCGGCGTCTGGACGAAGAACCACATGAAGCCGATCCCGACGACGATCCCCGGGAAGGAGAAGGAGAGGAAGCTCAGGGACTCGAGAAAACCCGAGGCCTTCGTCCGGACCTTGACGATCACGTAGGCGACGAAGAACGAAAGGATGATCCCCAGCGTCGCCCCGCCGATGCCGAGGTAGAGGCTGTTCTTCAGGGCAAGCAGGGAGACGGGGTCCTTGAGGACCGCCAGCCAGTGCCTCCAGCTCATCATCGCGAAGGCCTTCGCGCTCGGCGTCATCACGTAGGGAACGAGCGACGTGTAGAAAAGAACGATGACCGGAAGGACGATCAGCACGAAGGAGATCAGGGCGACGATCCCGAAGAGCGGGTACCGGGCCCCCTTGAGATCGATCACGCTCGGCCGGTAGCCCCTGCTGGAGACGGTCACGTACTTTTCGCCTTCGCGCGTCAGGCGCCGGTACAGGACGATGAGCGTGATGGAGGCGGCCAGGGCGCTCATCCCCACCGCCGCCGCCATCCCGTAGTCCGTGGCGTAGCCCGTGGCGATGATTCGGTAGATGTGGGTGGCGAGCACGTAGATCTGTCCCGGCATGCCGATGACCGAAGGGACGGCGAAGGAGGCCAGGCTCCGGACGATCACGAGCGTCATGGCGGCAAGGATGGCCGGCCGCAGGACCGGCAGGGTCACCCGGTAGAGGGTTCGCCAGTTCGACGCCCCGCTGACCCTCGAGGATTCCTCGAGGGAGACGTCGAAGGCCGCCATGGCGGGGGCGATGACCAGGTAGGCGATGGGCAGGTCGAGCAGCCCCTCCACGAGGATCATCCCCTTGAGGGTGTAGATATTGAGCGCCGCCTCCTCCCAGCCGAGGACCTGCCTCAGGAAGAGGTTGATCATGCCGTTCGACGGGTTGAGCAGGAGAACCCAGCTCACGGCGAACAGGATGTGCGGCACCATCATCGGGATGAGGGAGATGATGCCGAACATGAATTTGCCGGGGATGTTGGTCCGGGTGTTCAGGTAGGCCAGGAACAGGGCGAGACCCGTCGCGACGAGGGCCGAGCCCAGGGTGAAGATCACCGTGCTGACGAGGATCTCCGCAAAGGCCGGGTCGGTGTAGGCCTGGACGTACTTGTCCAGGGTGAATGTGCCGAAGGCGCCCAGCTCCCCGCTGAAGCTCCCCAGGATGAGCATGACGACGGGGCAGACCGTGAGAAATCCGACAATCGCGATCAGGCCCGGCGTCAACGCCGTTCTCGTCTTTTGCATCGCAGGTCAGCCGCTAATGGTCAGCGGGATCAATGCCCCGCTGTCTCGTATTCGTAATTCCCGCGAAGGCGGGAATCCATCTGAAACTGGATTCCGGGTCAAGCCCGGAATGACGTGACAATCGCGATTCAGGAAAATCCCCCTCGTTCCCCCTTTTGCAAAGGGGGATGTTAAGAGAATGCCTTGCGTAAGAGGACGGGCTCTTACCCCTTCCTTTTATAAAGGAGGGCTGGGGAGGATTTAATGTGGGATCTTCCAAACCGTTCAGCTCATGAGAATCGAGCAGTGAAGCGGGTCGAAATGGAGGGCGATCTCCTCGCCCTCCCGGACGGCGGTCGTCGGCTCGATCCGGAAGATCAGCAGGGTTTCGCCGACGCGGATCTCCCCCTCGTAGGCATCCCCGACGAATACCAGCGATTCGACCTTTCCCCGGAAGATGTTTTCCCCGTCCCCGCGGCTCTCCTTCAGCACGCGGATGAACTCGGGACGGATGCACACGGTGACCGCCGTTCCCGGCGCCGCCCCGATCTTCTTTGCGCAGGCAATGGGGCCGATGGCGGAATCGATCCTCGTTCCGTGATCCCCGACGACGGCGACCTTGCCCGCGATGAAGTTCGCATGCCCGATGAAATCCGCAACGAACTGCCGGTCGGAATCGAAATAGATCTCCCGCGGCGTTCCCATCTCGACGATCCGGCCGTTGCGCATGACCGCGATGGTGTCGGACAGGGCCAAGGCTTCGATCTGATCGTGTGTCACATAGACGGCTGTGATCTTGAGCTCCGTGAGAAAACGCCGCAATTCCTTCCGCGTCTCCTCCCGGAGTTTGGCATCGAGGTTGCTCAGGGGCTCGTCGAAAAGGATCACCTTAGGCTCGGCCACCAGGGCCCGGGCCAGGGCGACGCGCTGCTGCTGGCCGCCGGAAAGCTGTTCGGGCCAGGCTTTTTCTTTATCGGAGAGACCGACTTTTGCAAGGAGGCTGCGTGCCTGGTCGATTGCTTCGTNNCGCTGCTGCTGGCCGCCGGAAAGCTTCGTGGCCGGGCGCTTTTCGAACCCGTCGAGCTGCACGAAATTGAGCGCCTTTGCGACCTTGCGGGCGGTCTCTTCTTTGGATTCGTTGCGGGCCTGGAGGGGATAGGCCACGTTGTCGAAGA
>DIFQ01000032.1:1864-37466 GCA_002419215.1 Syntrophaceae bacterium UBA5744 | reverse complement strand
GCTGAATCCCGGCAGGCGCCGGGACGTCGGCCGGTCGGCGAGCGGGTGCTTTCCGCGCATTTCGCAGATCCTCATATACCGTGAAGGCGTAGACGGCGAGGATCACGATGAACGGGCTGAAAATGGCCGAGGCTACAAGCGGAAAGAGAAACGCATTTTCCGTCCCCAGCATCCGGGTGTTGTACAAGTTGTACAAAATGTAACTGCCGCCATAAGCATAGAGAGACAAGGCGGTAATCATGAAGAGGGCAACGGGGACAAATCGAAGCAGCAAGGGAATCCACATCCCCGAAAGGTATCGGATGTTCTTCCTCATGGCGCCTAGGACCGATTCGTTCTCGGAGATCAGAATAAGCGGCGAGAGGGAAAAAAGGACAAGAACAATCGCGCCTGGAATGTACATGAACATGAAGCCCACCCATATGAGAACGGTCAGGACAAGGAAGAGGGCCGTGTAGGAAAAATATTTCCGGGATGCAATAGCGAAGCTTTTGACCAGACCGGCCTTTTCGTTCACAAGGGCCGAGATCAGCGCTGCCTGGCAAAAAAGAGAAATGAACAGGAAGGCGGCTATCCCCGTCAGCATGATGGGGAGCATGTGTTGCACAGGCGGGATCGCCTCGGGAAAGAACATGTTGATCCCGATCATCGAGGTGAAGATTCCGATAGCCATCAGAAAGAACAGGGAAAGAAATGAAAAGAAGTATAAGGTCAAAAATCTTTTGAAGATCCTCATTGCCGTTCGCCTCAGGGTAGTCCCGAGGGGTGAGAGCGAGCGGCCCATTCGGAGGCTCTCCCGCATGCTCGCCCCGATGGCTTTGGCGCTCATGAGGGGCTTGCCTTTTTTTTCCGGCAAGGCTTCCGGTTCGGCGGCACTCCAGTCCGCGCTTCCGCTGATATCCCCGAAGCATCTGTTGCAGAGCAGTATATGAGGATACTGTTCCTGAACCAATCCGCAATGCGGGCATTCGATCTTCGGCATCACTTACCCATCGGGCATCAAATCGGGTTTCAAGCCAAGTCCCTGAGGTTATCGCCTGTCCTCCCGGGTTTTTATTGCATATTTCATGAAATCGGCGAGAACGTCTAATCATTTTTCATGCCTGCAGCCTCGTGCAGAGCCGCCGCGGAATGCATTGACATACCTTCCAGTCTTTCAGAATTGCCCCCTGTCCGGATCGACCCACCCCCAAATGGCCACCTGAATCAGAACCCTTTGCAATCATTCGATCTCCGGAGAACAAGATCCGTTCCGGGTCTGGAGCGGATGCCCGTTCCAGGTCCCCGGCGGAAGGTATCGTAACGCCAACATGACGAAATCACTCATAAATATCTGCACGCCGCCCGCTGCCCTGCGATGGCACCTCCCGTGCTCATGAGGGGGACAGGGACAATGAAGCAACCCTCAAGCTGCTGGTGCCCTTGTCATTCCGGATACCCCGTTCTTGATCCGGAATCTATTCTTCAGATGGATTCCCGCCTGCGCGGGAATGACACATGCGCCGTAGGTTTCGAGGTATGAGACCCATTATTGAATAAACGGGATTTTTCTGAATCGCCATGACCGCCATAGCTTACGTTTCCATCTCGAGAACCATGGAGAACCGAAAGGGGTTCACGCTGATCGAAATCATCGTGGTCCTTGCCATCCTCGGCATTCTGATCGCCGCGATCGTTCCGACCTATGCGGCCCTTCTGACGGAGGCCGAGAACAAAGCGGCCCTGTGCGCCGTGGCGGAGGGAAAGGCAAGGCTCACGAACCAATACGCCATGGTGTTATTGAAGGAAGACCCGAAGGCTCACAAATTAAGCGACATCGTGGAATCGGTGAGCACGGACGCCGGGGATTATCGACTGGTGTTTACCGTATCGAAAGACCACAAGGAAGTCGAGATCACGGCAATCGATGTCCGAAAGGGCGCCACAGGGAAGGCCTCTGCGTCGTGGAAAGTGCTGAAAGACGACTGACCGGTTTGCACTTAACGCTCACCGATCGACCGGACAGCAAGGAAGGGTTAGACGTTGACGTTCGCGGCGTTTCGGGTCACGGGAACAACCACGGTAAGAAAGGAGATGGTCATGTTCGAGGGAAGCGATAACTTCTACGAAGAACTTCAATTCAACAGGATGTTCGACCTCGAGAGAATGCGCTCCCGTCGCTCCCAAAAACCGTTTATCCTGATTTTGATCAATGTCTCAGGCTTTATGAAGCATGAGGGGCTGAATCAGATGCTGAAAACGCTTGCATCGAGTTTCCGCGAGACGGATTTCCGGGGCTGGTACGTGCGGGAATCCGTCATCGGCATCGTCTTCACGGAACTCGATTCCGTCGGACCCGACACAAGAGCGGCCCTGTTCGGAAAGATGCAGGCCGCGCTGACTTCTCGACTGGAACCGGCCGACCTGCGGAAGATCTATGTCACCTTCCACACATTCCCCTCGTCCCGCGAGGACGCCGTTTCATGCGGCCGTTTCGACCTGGAACGCTGCCAGGGACTGATGGATCGTCATGCCCGGATGCATTCCTCTTCCAGGATGAAAAGGCTGCTGGAGGTCATGGGCAGCTTTGCCGCATTCGTAAAGTTTGTGCCTGCTTTCTTCAACCATCCGACATCGAAGATGTGAAATCGTCTACCACGCGAATCGCGCTAGGCCGTCAGGAAGTAGTTGCGGCAGGCCTGGGCTACACTCTCCCGATCCAGCCGGGGTTCCTTCTGGAGGTACTGCGCCGCCCATTGGATCTGCCTCAGGATGTCGCGGGGGTAGCAGGCCCGCAGCGGTTCCTTGAACTCCATGCCGATCAACCGGATCAGCTCATCCACGATTGCCTGATCGTATGCAAGGTTGTACTCCACGCAGGCTCGCCGGAAAATCTCGCGGAACTGCTCGCACGAGACGAAGTCCACCTTGATCTTGGTCTGGATGCGGCGCAGGAACGCCTCGTCCACCATCTTGGCGGGGTCCAGGTTGGTGGCGAAGACCACAAAGAGGTCGAAGGGGATCTCGATCTTCTTGCCGCCCGCCAGGGTCAGGAAGTCGATCCGGCGGTCCAGGGGAACCACCCAGCGGTTGAGCAGCTCCTCGGGGCTGACGCGCTGGCGGCCGAAGTCGTCCACGATCAGCAGGCCGTTGTTGGCCTTCATCTGCAGCGGCCCGGTGTAGTACTTGGTGTTCCGGTTGAACTGCAGGTCCAGCATCTCGATGGTCAGCTCGCCGCCCACCATCACCCGCGGCCGGCGGCACTGCACCCAGCGGGCATCCTGGTCGGGGTTCTTGACTTTGGGCTGCTCCAGCTTCTGGTGGATGGCCGAGTCGTACACCGTGATGATCTGCCCGTCCACCTCCACCGCGTGGGGCAGCCACACCCGGTCGAGATCGAAGAGTTCCATGAGTGTCACGGCGACTGTGGTCTTTCCTGTCCCTGTCGGCCCGTAGAGAAACAGTGCGCGCCCCGACTGCACGGCCGTACCGAGCTGATCCAGCGTCCGGGCATCGAGCACGAGACCCTCGAAGGCGCGGTGCAGGTCCTTCGGGATGACTTTCATGTTCTTGACGCTCTGGGCGCGAACGCGATCGACGTAGTCGGCAAGCGACACGGGCGCGGGGCCGGCGTATGAGTTCTGGGACAGAAGCTCCAGGGCGCGTGTCTTCCCCCCCGACGTGGTGGTGATGCGGTGAACGCCTTTTTCCATGCCGGTGACCTGGCAGAACTGGTCCTTGCGCAGGCGCTGGAAAAGCTCATCTGCAACGCCCAAGGAGAGCGCCATTTGGCCAGCCAGCTCGTGCAAGGACATTTCACCTGTCAGGTAGAGTGTCTTGAGCGCGAGATCCTCCAGAAGGTTTCGGCGAACGCCCGTTTCCTCGATGGTTTTGGCGGCTGAGATCTTTGTGGTCGGCATACCGGCTTCCTCTCCTGCTTTATTTGAACGTAGTTGTGTAAAAAATCTTCATTGCAAGCCCTTCGGCAGGCTCAGGATAAACTCCGCGATGCAATCTTCGTTATATCAACGCACAGATCTCAAACGTGGATCGCCACACCTCTGTAAACCCACCCTCACCCCGACCCTCTCCCGAAAAAGGACTGGGATCATTCACCCTCACCTCAATCCTCTCCCCTCAAGGGAGAGGAAGACTATGGGAAAAGGGTCTCTGAAGGCTCGGCTCGCGATGACCTCTTTTCAGAAACAGCGGCATCACTTTCATCCCTCGTTGCGCCCGCTGTTGTGAGCAGGGAAATCGGTTGAAGGTCTTATATTACAGATTACCCTGCCGATCTATATTTTTGCACAGGAGACGAAATACCGCCATGAAGTCATTCCCGCGTAGGCGGGAATCCACAAAGGACTGGATGCCGGATCGAGTCCGGCATGACATGCTTGTGCAGATTAATAATCAATTTTCGTGCCAGATTGGCGCGTTCCTCAAGGTTGTCCTCGGGTCGAATAAATGATATGGATTGAATAACAAGGGGACCTTTCATGTACAGGGAATTTTACGGTTTTTCCGAAGATCCGTTTCAACTCAGCCCCGACCCCCGCTTCCTCTACATGACGCCTACCCATCAGGGCGCCATGTCCTCCATGATAGCCGGGATCCGGGAGCGGAAGGGCATCACGGTCGTGTCGGGTGAGGTCGGGACCGGGAAAACGACCCTTGTATATGCCCTTCTGAAGGGTCTCAGCGAAAAAATCCAGACCGCTTTCGTCTTTCACACGACCATCGGTTTCCAGGATCTCCTGCGGAACATCCTGCAGGAACTCGGAGAGGAGATCGATGAAGACACCCTGACCTCGCTGATCGTCCAGTTTCACCGGTACATGAGGGAGCGGATGGCCCGGGACGAGACGGTGGCGATCGTCATCGACGAGGGACAGAATCTCAAGGTCGATGTGATCGAGAACCTCTTCAGGCTGTTCATCCGCGAGTCCCCCTCAGCCAGGCTGATCCAGATTCTCCTGATCGGTCAGCCGGAGCTCGAGCCCAAACTGGACACCATCGAATTGCAGGCCTTCAAGGACCGGGTCACGACCCGCTACCGCATCGACACGCTCAGCGAGAAGGAGTGCGGGGAGTACATCGAGCACCGCCTGAAGGTTGCCGGATACGGCGGCGCGCGCATCTTCGAACCGGAGGCTGTCCGGATGATCTGGAAATTTTCCCAAGGGATCCCCCGGGTCATCAACACCCTGTGCGACCGCGCCCTGGTGAACGGATTCATCGCCTCCCGGAAGGTCATCGACAAAAAGCTCGCAAGAGAAACGCTCGGGGAGATGCGCTACCTCAGGCCGAAAACCGAAACGTTTCTCCGCAGGCCGGCATTTCTCCGCGCGGTCCTGGCCGTTGTGCTTGCCGCCGCCCTGGGAATCGGAGCGCTTGCGGTTTTGAAACGGGATCGGGCCGCAGCCCCCGTGACCGTCGTCGAAAAAGCGGTTCCTGGAGCTATTGTCGAAAAGTCCGCCCCGGTTCAGGCAAAGATCCAGAAGCAGGAGCAACCGCAGGCAGTCGAACCGGAAAAAACCGTAACCGTGAAAAAGGGCTGGACCCTGTCGCTTCTTGCACAGCAGCACTACGGCGTCGTCAACCCGACGGTGCTGGACATCCTGCTGGAGCGCAACCCGCGGATCACCGATGTGAACCAAATCCCCGCCGATGAGCCGATAAAAATCCCCCCGCTCACGGAAGAGAGGTTTCTCGGCCGGAACCCGGACGGGAGATACCACATCTACCTCGGAACATTCGCCGACCAGCGATCCATTCAGGCCCTGAAGAAACATCCGCTTCTTCAGGGAAAGACGTTCAAGTCGACACTGCGAAAAGTTTCAGGCGACTCTCTCTGGTACCGCCTGACGGCAGGGGGGTTCCAGTCGAAAGAAGAAGCCCTTCATGCCCTGCGGGGCCTGAAACAGCAGGGGGTCCTGCCCGCCTTTCCCGCTTCGTCCGGATAGGGCACGCGGAATATCGTATCCATTGACTCCCGTCGATCCAGCCGGGCCGCCCGGGCCCCGTCCCGCTGCCGCTATCACCCGGCCCCGCAGGTCTTGGCGGGCCTCTGCTTCTTCGGCACATCCTCGATGGCGATGACTTTCCGTGGATGATTCTGCATGAAGAAAAAGAGAGAAACGAGCACCGCAAGGCCGAAGGCGAATGCCAGACGGAAAAGCCTCAGATGAAGAAGGATGAGGAAGGGCGACACGAATATCATCATTCATCGTGGACTTCAACCACTCAGACAGGACATTGGCGACATGAACCCGGCACATCCCGAGCACGGCGATATCAGCCGCTCCCGCCTCCTAATCCGGGATACCGCGCGGGTATTAATTTGCACCCGGCGTAGTAATCTTTTTTTGGTACGATAAACCATACACTCGTCTGATTGTCTGCCTGTCCCCCCTCTGATAGATTATTTTAGAAGCCCTGCCCCGCATGTCGGAAGGCAGTCCGGAATGTCACCGCATCGCTTTGATGGCACGGATTTTCCCATCAAGTTCAGGCGATCGGGATGCAGGATCTGTACTGCATGCAGGCCACTGATCTGAGAGAACTGTTCATGAGGGTAAATCATTGACTCGGTCTCTACCCTGCGAATCCAATCCCGCAGAGCGCGTCTGTTGCACCAGATGGCTTTATGTCGTCGGTCTATGCCTTTTCGTCGCCCTTTCCGCCTATGCCCAACAGGACGAATCCTGGACCCCCTGCCCCGGTGATGGGGAAAGACAGGAAGAAGAGGCGCCGGCTGCGGTGACAGGGTCAAAACCCGCATATGAGCGGGCGATCAATGAAGCCTCGCAGAAGCATGCCCTGGATCCTAAACTTGTCGCAACGATCATTTATGTCGAGTCCGGAGGGAATCGCACGGCGGTCAGCCCGAGGGGCGCGAAAGGTCTTATGCAGCTGACCCCGGCGGTTTATAGAGAATATGGGGTCGTTGACCCATTTGACATCGAGCAGAATATCCACGGGGGCACTGCCTATTTCGCACACCTGCTCGATAAATTCGACGGCAACCTGGCGCACGCCCTGGCGGCATACAACTGCGGCCCGACCAGGGTGGTGGAGCACAAAGGCATTCCGCCTATCCGAGAAACCCGTGATTACGTGAAACGCGTTCTGGATTACTACCAGAAAGAGGATTTTTCCGCGGGGCTTTAAAGCCGGGAGTCCTGAGGGTGTGAATAATCGTCCTGTCCATGACCAACCCGCAGCATATTGCGGGGTATCCCCTTTCATTGCGGAGATCATTCGGAATGAACTCTTCAGATGGATTCCCGCCTTCGCGGGAATGACAATGTGTGGCATCACGCCGGTCGCTTCGGAGTCTTGAAACCATTTCTGTTGCATCAAATCTTTCGTCAGGATGAGTTCGCAGTCGATCGGGCATGCTGCATAAAAAAGGCGGGGTCGCACCGGGACCCCGCCTTTTCTTGTCGATGATCAATGACTATCGTTACTTTCGGAATCTCTTCACTCCTGCCAGGCCCACTAGGCCGAAGCCGAGAAGAAGCATGCTAATGGGTTCAGGAACCTGTGTTCCATTGAATTCGTCAACGTGACTGAGGGCGGTTATGTTTGTGGTGCTAAGGCCTAATTCGGCGAGTGCGACAACCCCCCAATTCAGCGATTCAAGATTTTCGTATAAGAAGTGAGTATATCCAGTGCTCCCGGCACCTCCACCGATTTTGACAAGAAAATACTCCGGATTCGTCTGAAGATCTATTGCATAAACACCTGGCTCATTGGTCAACAGCCAATTCATTTGAGTATATTTTGCAGCCAAGGTAATGGTCTGATCGTTAAGTACATCCCGCACCCAAGCGAGCTCATCAGCGTCTCCAGCGCTCGGAAGTTCTGGGGAACCTTGCGTTGCTGTAAACTTTAACTTGTCATAGCCCCCCACATCCGTCGCCCCAGCATTCACTGTTAACGCCCACGCCGGTGCAGCAGAAAGGAAAAGTGCCGCGACCATCAAAACAAGAATTTTTTTCATAACATGCCTCCTTCCGAAAAATTATCCTCTCTCGATCTTCCTTCATTTTGATTACATCGCAACTACTATGCCAAAATATAAGTGCCTGAATTTACTAATTATTTTCTTGCAATCGGACGAAATTCGTGCGGAGAAAACGTAAAATATCTTTACAGTAACAACGGTTACATACGGAAAACATTAATGTTTTTGTGTATCTGAACAGATATTGGTCTGTAAGGAAAGTTTACAGTGCGCATCACAATTCATTGTTTTTGCCGGACTCCACAGACGGCAAGAACGCGTCGCAACGGCCATGAAGAGGTTGGATGGTTAAGTTATTGATAACAAATGGAAATATAATTGGGTGGAATGGAAGAATCGGACGCGTGGATCAAGAAGGGTTTGCCTGTTGTTCGCCGGATTCGACGGAGGAGGCGCCACGCACCTCCTCCTCCAGGGCATTCCTGAGGCGTTTCAGCTGTTCGATTTCCACCTTGATGGCCTCCGCTTCCCGCTTCGCAACAGCCGTTATTCGCTGAGCCTCCCTCTCTGCTTCCTGTCGCAGCATGTCGCACTCCCTCTTCGTTTCCTCGAGCTTGCCCGCATGCTCGGCCTTCATGCTCTCCGCCTCGGCCCGGGCCCGCTTCAGGACGGCCCTGGCTTCGTTTTCCGCATCGGAGACCATCACGGATGCCATTCTGCCGATAACGAGTTCGCTGGATTCCGTCTGGTAGTCATCGGTGTAGCTGCCGGCCTTGACTTTCTTCATGAGCTTGTGGATGAGCTTTTTCTGCCCTTTGTCCCCTGCCGGCTCAGCATCGGCCATCGCCTTTTTCCTGCCTCCGGCGTCCTCGGCCCGTGCCCGTTCGACAATCTGTGCCGCGCGGGCTTTTGCTTCCTCGATAAGGTCCTTGCAGCTCCGCTCCGCTTCTTCCTTTACCCGGGAAGCCGCGTGTTCGGCCTCGATCTGTGCGCCGTCCAGGATTTCCCGCGCCTTGACCTTCGCAGCGACCAATGTCTCGTCGGCTTTTTTTGCCTTCTTCGCCGCCTCGCGCTTTTCGTTCTCGACGCTCGCCCGCGCCTCGGCTCTCGCCTGTTCCAAAAGAGCGGCCGCTTCCTCACGGGCATCGGAAAGCAGGGATTCCCTTTCCTTCTCGGCTTTTTTCGAGATTTGCTGCTTCAGCCTTGCCTTGTAGGACTCAGCCTCCTCCCGGGCGGCGACGATGATCTCCTCGGCCCGCCGATGGGCTTCGTCAATAATGGCCTTCTGTTTTACGGCCTGTTCGCGACCGTGATCCGTACCCTGTGCATCAGCCCGATCACGAGCATCCCGGATGACCCTTTCGGCAGTCACTTTCGCTTCCGACAGGACACGCTTCCGCTCCTTGTCGATCTCCCGATCCGCCTGGATTTTGCGGGCAGCTGCGTTTTTCTCGGCCTCTTCACGGGCAAGCAGGAGGATCTCTTCGGCCTGGCGCTCGGCCTCGGATATGAACTTTTTCGAGCGCCCCACGGCCGATTTTCTCGTCTCGTCGACGAGCTTTTCCCTCTGGCCCTCGGCTTCCTGCACGGCTTCCCCGATGATTCGCCCCGCCTCCTCCCGGGCGGAAGCCAGGATCTCTTCGGCCTCCCTCTTCGCCTGCGAGGTGATGATCCTGGAGAACTCTCGCGACTGCTTCAAAGCCTCTTCTTTCCGCTCGGCTTCCAGGGACTCATGCCGCTTCTGCGCCCCCTGCAGCATCTTCTCCGCGGCGGCTTTTGCATCATGAAGAATCCGGCGGCGTTCTTCCTCGGTCTCTTTTTTTGCTTCGCGGTTTTTGACGCCTGCAAGCCTTTCGGCCTCTTCCCGGGCGGAGTGCAGAATATCCGCGGCTTCGGTCCTGGCCTGCGCAGTAATGCCCCGGGCCGACTCCCGGGCTTTCCTCTTCGATTCCTCCTCCTGGGATGCCAACAGATCGGCTGCTTCCATTTTGGCCAGCCGGACGATTTCCTCCGCCTTGAGACGGGCCTCATACAGCAGCGCATCCTGCCTGCCGTGGCTCCCGGCGTCGCGGCCGGGACCAGTGCCTTTGTCGGAGGTCAGGGAAATTTTCACGCGGAGCTGGGCCACCTGCCTGTCCAGGGCCTTGTTTGCCTCCGACAGATGGATGTTCTGCATGGAGATCTTCTCCAGCTCGAGCGCCACATCCTTGAGAAAGAGGCTCACCTCCTTCGCATCGTATCCCGTAAGGCTTTGATGAAACTTGCGATTCCTGACTTCCTTCGGGTTCAGGCTCACTTTTCGACTCCCCGGCACGGGCTGCTCTGACGGCGCCCCATATCTACCTGATCGGTTTTTTTACGATATTCTTAACGTTCCGGCTGATATCGGACGTAAGATTTTTGTCGTATTTTCCGAATAAATCTGCGATAAGCATCCCAAAATCAATTTCTGGAGACATGATTCACCATGATTCGCGGAATCCTCATGATCGCGACCGGGATTTCCGGCCTCTTATTCGGTCTCAAGGAAATGAACCTGGTCCACATCCCCTCGTCAGTCGATATGTCCGCCATCGCCAACAAGATGCACCACGTCCTGGAAGCGATCCGTTCCTTTTTGGGATAAAGAGAAGAGAAGGAAACGGTCAGACACCGATTTAATAAAAAACATCGATCGAGACCGGAAGCGTTCATCGGCAGGGAAGCAAACGGCGTCATCATCACCGATCCCGGGTGTATGTCATGGACACGCTCATCTCCGTGAGATACCGAAACAACAGGGAAGGCCTCGTCGACGATGTCACCCTCAACGATTTGATCCGGACCGGCAGGATCAGGCAGTTTTACCGGCTTTCTGAAGACCGGTGGGTCGACATCGATATAGACCCGGTTCGGAAAAGCGAGGCAGGACAGCCCGGGCTCGGCAGAAGAGTAACCGACAAAAAGAATCAAGTGCTTCCGCCTGCCTCCCCCAGAAGGTTTCTCGATCGGTTGCGAAAACCTCCCACGCAGACACCGGCGCCACCGGCACCGCTCACGGCCCGTGAGTGGTTCGATCAGGGCTTTCTTCTGTTGTTCACCACCGACGATATACCTGGCGCGATCAGGTCTTTCGCCATGGCAATCCGCCTGGATCCCGACTATGCAAGGGCTTATCTCAACCGGGGAATGGCTTATGAAAGGATCGGCAACCTGCAGCAGGCCGTCGAGGACTTCAGCAGGGCCATCGATCTGGAACCGGAAGAAGGCAAGATTTATTATATTCGAAGCGTTGCCCATCGACACCTCGGTATGGCCAAAGAGGCCATGGAAGACCTGAAGAAAGCCGCCGCCCTGGGTTACCGGTCCGCCAGGGAAACGCTCCGATCCATACGGATCGACTGGTAACAGGACTCGTTTGGGGCCAAAGGCAGACTGTGCCGATTTGACATGTGTATCTGCAGGGACCCTGAATCATAGACCAATTTTATCTGACAGTCCCGTTCTGGCCTATCGCCGGAGCGCTCCCCCACCCTCCCCGACTTTCCCCTTTTTCACGTAAAGCATCAATATAATTGATATTATCAAAGTGAGGAGCAATTGGTACGGCCGATGCTCAGAAGGAGTGCAACAATGAGATGAGAACTTCAGAGGAGGCAAAATAACCATGGAAGAATCAAATAAAGAAATGAAAGAAGTATCGCTCCGGAATTTCGCTCTCTCGCCGTCCCTTCAGGGCCTGATCGGGGAGAGGTTCTCCATGAACAACCGGATTGTCGTTGTTGAAGATACATCGACGGAGATCAAGGTGGTTGTCACCGAGAAATCGCTTCACTGGCTCACGGATCTCTGGAAGGTCCTGCCCAAAGAGAAAAAGATCACTATTATCATGGGGGACGAGATCGAGGTCGAGAAGGTCTTCATCCGAGGCTATGACCCCTATGGGGAGACCAATTACAGGTGATCCCGGTACGTTGGCGAGCAGTGACACACAATTACAGATCAAATCAGGATACAAACGGGGATGAACCCATGGCACAGCATGAACTGGAAATCGTGAGCGGAAGCGGCAACGGACTGCGGAAAGTCTATCTCGACCCGGTTCGGGCTGGAAACGATTCGCCATCCCTTTACATCGAGAATCTGACAATGAACGTTCTCGTTGCGCCGCCTGTCGTAAAGAAGAAAGTGGTCGTGAAAAGAATTCGTTTCAGAACGACCGAGCGCGCCTTCAACGACGACGGCCGTCTCTTCACGGCTGCCGCCATCCTTTCCGTCACTGCGGCCTGGCTGATCGCCTCATTCTGACCCCATTCGCCATGGGGACCGGGACCCGGTTTCGCCTCCCGGACCTCGGTCCTCATGGCATTTTTCCCCGGCAAATCCCCTGGATATCAAATCGTCGTCTTCCTCAGAAACAACATCGTTGCATCATTGCGAGCCACGGACCCCTTCTGGGAACGGGGTCCGTGGCTCCTAAAGAAACAGATCGAAGAAAGGTCATCGCGAGCCGAGCACCTGTTCTGAGCTTGTCGAAGGATCGCGAGGTGTGGCAATCCACGATTCAGGATGAAATAACGAAGATCGCCACGCTACGCTCGCGATGACCCATGGTTTAGATTCCGCCGGCTGTTTCTTTTATCGATAACTCCGGACGAAGTCGGGGTTTGTTGCTCATAAGAAACAGCTCTCTCGTTTCCCCTCCCTCGACGGGAGGGGATAAAGGAGAGGGTGGCGGAGTGAATCATTTTCATCGGATTCTAAATCGCAGATCACAACGCCTCAGGGGAATCCTCGATAGAGTATACCAGGATGGCATTCATTTCGGGAACCCATCAGGCCTGAATTCGCTTTTGAGGCTGCGAATCCGAACTCATCCACTTTGATCCGGCTTTTTCAACTCATTGTCCTCATTCAACAATTCAAAAGCCCTGTGCCGTTTTGGCATCCTCTCGGGCCTTGCTTTCTCCATCCCGCATACGGCTACGATCCACCTAAATGCTTGATATTTATTAAATTTTATCGATTCCCCCGCCCTGGTACAATCGATGCGATAGGAGTCGGGCAACAAAAACAAGGGGGACGATGTCATGAAACAGATCAAAGGGAACAAAGGTATTGGGTTGGTCGAGTGTGTGGTCGCAATGTTTCTCATCTGCGTCGTTCTTCTCGGTATGGCCGGACATATCGGCGTAACCATGGCAGCCATGCAGACCGACAAGTCGACATCCGTGGCCAGTTCTCTTCTCCAGGACAAGGTGGAGGCGATCAAGCAGACACCCTACAACAGTATCGCCACGGGCGGGGATTCGATCATTAAGGGCGGTGTCTATTACACAAGGAGCTGGACTGTGACGACGAACGGCAACATGAAGACCGTTGCCCTCTCCATCATGTCGAATGGCCGAACCACGAACACGTCCGTTGTGGTGACGCTGTAGGGTCAGGGCATTAAGTAAATTCGCAAAAAACCGATACTGCAGATATGGATTGTCGTTCGAAAATAACCGTTTCATCAAAGCCCCGGGGAAGCGACATGAAGCAACGTAACCATGCAAGTGATGCAATAAGGCGCCCCATGAAAAAGCAGGGGGGCTTCTCCCTTACAGAGCTGCTTATCGTGATGGCCGTGTCGGTCATCCTCCTGGCAGGCATGGCGAGCTTCTTCTCCTCCCAGGCGCGGACGACGACCATGCAGGTGTTGACGGTGGATACCGTTCACCGGGCCCGGACGGCGCTTGCCTCGATGACGAAAGAAATCCGGATGGCGGGCTATCGGAGCTCCGGTACGGCGTTCACGGGCATCTCGCATGCCACGGCGGGCTCCATCCGCATCCTGGCGGACCTTAACCAGGACGGAAGCATTTCCGGAAGCGCTGAGGATATCACCTATGCCTTCAACAGCGACAATAAATCCATCAGCCGCAACGGCAGCGTCCTGGCCGAACACATCGATAGCCTCACCCTGACCTATACGATGAAGGACGGCTCGACCACCCAGGCGCCGGCGGATCTTTCCGCCATCCGGAAGGTGACACTGAACCTGATCGTGCGCAGCTCCGCCATCGACCCCCTTACGGCCGACTACAAGCGCTTCGAGCTGAAGTCGGACATCACCCCCAGAAACATGAATTTTTAGGAGATACAATCATGAACGAGAGAGGGTTCGCACTGGTTACCTGCCTGCTGCTGATCGGGATGGTCCTGATCCTTTCGGCGATAGCCTCCCTGTCCATCACGTCGGATCTGAAAGTCGCCGGAACGGACCGATCCATGAAGCAGGCTTTCTCGATCGCCGAAAGCGGCACCGAGGAGGCGAGGGCGCGCATGAGCCCCGTTTCGACAGCCCTGATCACCGACAACAGCCCGTCCAGCACGACGTGGGAAGCCTATATCGGTACGCCGAGCCGCTGCCAGCAGATGGGCTATGATTCCTCGAACAGCAATCACTTCCTCTACAGCAGCGTCTCGGGACTCAACTACACGGTAAAGATCGTCCACAAGGTGAACGCCACAGGGCAGGTGCTGCGGTGGGGAGACACCAACGAGGACGGCAAGTACGAGGAAAGCACGACGACGGGCGAGCCCATCTACGTGATCACCTCCATCGGCCGCAACAGCGGGGCCGCCAAGTCAGTCCGGATCGAGGCGGCAAGGACGCCTCCCATCACCACCATCTCGGCTCTCTATACCAAAAATGACCTCGTGCTGAAGGGCAATTCCACCTACATTTCCGGCAACGAGGGAACAGAAACGGGTCCCGGCGTCATCTCGAAGGGCACAATTTCGACAAACGGGAGCCCCACCGTTCTCGGCACTCCTCCCACCGAGACGAACAGCACCAAAGACATCGATGTCGGGACCATGATCGACGCCAACAAGGCAAGGGCCAACTTCAGCCTCAACTCGACGGGCACAATGACGGGCATGAACTGGGGGACGCCCACGGCGGGGGCCACGCCCCAGTCCCCGCTTGCATGCGCCGCGGACAACGTCGTTTACATCAACGGAAACGTCAAGCTCGCCGGCGGAACCATGGGGTGCGGCATGCTGATGGTGGACGGCAACCTGGAGCTCAACGGCGGCTTCCAGTGGTACGGCCCGATCCTGGTTCGCGGGTCACTGAGCTTTACGGGCGGCGGGGAAAAGAACGTGACGGGGGGAATCCTCGCGGGCGGCACGGGATCCGTCGACGACATCGGCGGCAACGTGGTGATCCTCCACTCGAACAGCGCCCTTCACCAGGTGATTGGAAAGATGCCTCTCACCGTCCTGCGCTGGTCGGAGGTATTCTGAAAGCGCCGACAGGCGATCTCGACAATCGATGAAAACAACCCGGCCGGTATAGACAGGAAACTCTGTCCTGCCGGCCCGGGCTTGCCAGTGCCTCAGTTGATCCCGTATGACGCCAGTTTTCTCCTCAACGTGTTCAGGCCGATTCCCAGCAGCTTTGCCGTCTGGAGCTTGTTGTGGTTGGTACCCTCGTAGGCCTTGAGGATGTGGATGCGCTCCGTCTCGGCCAGGGGCACGATGGGGCCGTCGGCCGTCACCGGCGCGCGCAGGGCCGTCTTTTTCCGCCCCTTCAGGTAATCCGGCAGATGTTTCGCACCGATGGGCCGCTTCTGGGCCAGGTTGGATGCCGCCTGGATGATCGAACGCAACTCCCGGATATTCCCCGGGTAATCGTAATTCATCAGGATCTCCAGGGTGTCTTCCTCCAGAACGTCCGCGCCGATCTCGCCGCGGAATTCCCGGAGAAAGGCGTTGATGAGCGCCGGCAGGTCCTCCCTTCGTTCCCTGAGCGGCAGAATCCGCAGCCAGGCCCCTTTCAGACGGTAATAGAGATCCTTGCGGAACTGTCCCTTGGCCAGGAGCTTGTCCAGATCGGCATTGGTCGCCGCGATGAACCGCACATCGATCTTGCGCGCCTGGCTGGTCCCGAGCTTGATGATCTCGCCTTCCTGAAGCACCCGAAGCAGCTTCCCCTGGAAGTCCAGGGGCAGATCGCCGATCTCGTCGAGGAAGAGGCTCCCCCGGTTGGAGTGCTCCAGGTACCCGGCCCGGTCCTTCTCGGCCCCGGTGAAGGCGCCCTTCGTGTGGCCGAAGAACTCGGCGTCGAAGAGGCTTCCCGTGAGCGAGGCCATGTTGATGGAGGTGAAGGGGAACTGCGCCCTCGGGCTCGACCGGTGAATCGCCCTGGCCAGCAGCTCCTTGCCGGTCCCGCTCTCACCCGTGATCAGAACGGGCACATCGCTTTCCGCGTGCAGCTCCGCTTCCCTGAGGAGGCGGATCATTTTCTCCGACTCTGTGATGATCGGCGCAAAGGCGTCCTTGTGCCTGATCTGGGGGAGTGTGCCCGCCTTGCCGACGGAGATGATCTCCAGGAGCCGCCTGCGCTCCATGGCCCGTTTCAGCGTCGACACCAGCTCGTCCCGGGAGATCGGCTTTGTCAGGTAATCGTAGGCCCCCTTCTGGAGGCATTCCACGGCAACCCGGGCCTCGTTGACGGCCGTGACCATGATGCATTCCGTGTCGGGGCTGTTGGTCTTGATCATCTCGAGCAGCTGGATCCCGTTTATCCAGGGCATCGTGATGTCGATGAGGGCCATGTCGAAGTGCTCGCCGTTCTGGACGGCCGTCGCCACGACACGGGGATCGCTCTCGAGCCTCAGGTTTTTCAATCCCGCGCTGAGGAGACCCCGCCGAACGCTGTCGAGAAAATCGACTTCGTCGTCGATGATGAGGATGGAATCATTCATGGCTCAACTCCTGTATCGTTTTTATTCTTTTTCTCGGGATCCCGGGACTCCATATCCGGGAAAATGACGCGGAAGGTGGTTCCGCGGTCGGGTTCGCTCTCCACGGAAATGCTGCCGCCGGCGGATTCGACCAGGTTTTTCGAGATGTAAAGACCGAGCCCCGTTCCGCAGCCTTCCTCTTTTGTCGTGAAGAAGGGGTCGAAAATCCGGGCGATCGTCGTCTCGTCCATGCCACAGCCGTTGTCGATGACCTCCATGACCAGGCGGTTCTTCCATGAATCGCCCTTGTAGACATGCAGCCGGATGAGGGAGTCTTCCTTGTCCGCCGCCTGGGCCGCATTGATCAGCAGGTTGATGAGGACCTGCTCGATCGCCTCGGGGTCGGTGGTCATCTGGGCAAGCCCCGGGTCAAGATCCACGTCGAAGGTCTTCACGGTCTTGCGGATCTGCGTGTGGCAGATGGACAGGGCCTTGTTGATGACCTCCGCCGACGCGACGGCCCGCAGGCCCTTGTCATCCCTCTTGCGGGAAAACTCCTTCAGCTTGGCGACGGTGACGTTGATCCGGTGGGAGCCGTGCTCGATGTTATCGAGCAGCTTCATCACATCGACCCGAAAGTCCGCATAGGGCATCCCGAGCACCTCGTACCACGGGGTCTTCTCGGCGTGCTCGTCGATGACGGGCAGGATCTCCCTCAGATAGTCGCGCAGGATGGGAATGTTGAAGACGATGAAATTGTTCGGGTTGTTGATCTCGTGGACGATCCCCGAGATGAGGAGCCCCAGCGAGGCGAGCTTCTCGTTCTGGATCAACTCCCTCTCCATGATGATCTGCTTCGTCCGGTCGGTGACCCGGATGATGGCCAGGCCCTTTCCATCGTCGACGCTGCGCACGGGATAGACAGAAATTTCCTCGTACCGGATGGCTTTCACATTCGCCGTCAGGTTGAACCGGGAAGGGGTGCTTTCCCCGGTGGCGGTACTCAGCCGCTCCGCGTTGTCTCTCCCGTAGCGTTCGATGAGATGCCCGAGACAGGGCAGCCCGATGAGCTCCCGGTAGTGGTCGACATCGAAAAACTCCAGGGCCGCCCTGTTGAGCATGATGATGGTCAGGTCCGCCCCGACCATGAGCAGCGGGTCGGAGATCCCGTCGAAGACAGACCGGAGCGTGTTGCGGCTCTCCTGGATCTGCTGCTGCGATCGGACACGCTCCGTCACATCCCGCCCCACGGCCTGATGCTCGACCAGTCGCCCAACCTCGTCGTAGATAGCCCGGGTCGTCCAAAGGTTCCAGCGAAAATCGTGTCCCGGCAGCTCCACGCGGATCTCGAAATGGGTGACGTGGTTGTCGGGTGTCAGGGCCTTTACGGCTTTCGTCATGGCGATCCGGTCCTCGCGCGGGATGGGCGGGCGGTAGCGCGTCCCCAGCAGCTCCTTGCGGCTCTTGCCGAAGTAGCGGCAGAAGGCCTCGTTGACGAATGAAAGGGCCCCATCGGGGTTAAAGCGGCAGATGAGCTCCGTCTGGTCCTCGACGATGGCCCGGTAGAGCTGTTCCTTCTCGGCGAGGGCCTCCTCTGTCTTGCGGTGCTCCTCCAGTTCGACGCGCAGGAGCATGTTGGTAATGTCCAGCTCCCGCGTCCGCTCGGTTACCTGTTTCTCCAGCTCTTCCTTGGCAAACCGGAGGATGTCGGCGGCCTTCTTTTGATCGGTGATGTCGTAGGCGGTGAAGACAACCCCCGACGCGGGGTCCCGAGCATCGATCGCATTGGAACTCAGATAGACGTCAAAGACCGCCCCGTCCTTCCTTCTCCATCTCGTCTCCACGGCGCCGGTTTTCCCCTTACGGATCTCCGCATATTTTTCACGTCCCACCCGCTCGTATTCCCCGTCGTCGGGGTAAAGGATCCTGGCGTTTTTACCGATCACATCGTCGCTCTCGTAACCCGTCATCCGGGTGAAATGCTCGTTGACCCAGCCGATCACGCGGTCGTGAACGATCCCGACCCCGATGGGGGCCGCCTTGAGGATACCCTGCAGCAGGGCTTCGTTTTTCCTGAGCGCCTCCTGTGCCTTTTTGAGATCGTTGATGTCGGACACGACGCCCGTTGTGCCCACCACCCGGCCGTCCCTCGTCATGGGTCTGGCCATGACCAAACCGGTGAAGCGGGTCCCGTCCGTTCTGACGAGGTTGTACTCCTGCACGACCATGGTCGCTCCCCCCAGGAGCCTGCGGTTGATGCCGATGGCGGTTTCATGTTCCTCGGGTGCGATGACTTTCAGGAACGGGACCCCTCTTCGCACCTCATCCTGCCCGTAACCGAACATCTCCATGGCCGTCCGGTTCGCATAGGTCACGATCCCGTCATGGGACAACTCGTAGATGCCCACGGGAAGGGCTTCGGCAAGCTCCCGGTATCGCGCCTCACTTGCCCGGAGGGCGTCTTCCGTTCTCTTCTTCTCCGTGATGTCGAGGGCCGTGACGACAACGCCCCGGGAGAGATCCTTCGGGAATAGCGGGCACATGGTCAGCTGGACGTCGATCATGGGCCCTTCCTTGCACCTCCATTGAGTCTGCGCTGACCCGATGTCTTTTTTCCTCATACCCCCGTAAAGGGCTTTACCCACCCGCAGGAATTCCTCCTCGCTCCCGTAGAGCAGGCGGGTCGATTGGCCGGCGAGTTGCTCATCCCCATATCCGGTCATGCTCTGGTAGAAGGCATTCGTCCATTGCAATACCCGCTCCTGTCCGAAGGAGATCCCAATGGGGGCTGCCCGCAGGATGCTGCTGAGCATGGCCTCCCGCTCGCGGATGGATGCTTCGGCCTTTTTCATGTCGGTGATGTCGCGGAAGGTCTCGATGGCCCCCACGACGCGCCCTTCGGCATTACGGAGGGCTGAGGCCACGGCGGAAGCATACATCTCGCCCTTGCGGATGCGGCTGTACGCTTTGTAACTCTCTGCGAAGAGCCTTCCGTCTTTGCGCTTCAGGCTCGGATAGTCCTTTTCACGCTTTTTGTCGGGTTTCAAAACAAGGTCGACGAGCGAGGGCTTTCGTTCCCCGTAGAAACAAAGTGAATATTCATAGTTGCCCTTGCCGACCATGTCCTTTGCCGCAACACCCGTCGCCTCCTCCATGGCCTGGTTCCACACCATGACCTTCCCCCCGGCATCGATGACAAAGGTGGGGTCGGGCAGGAAGTTAATGATGTCCGAAAGGCGCCGCTCCGACTCCCGGATGGCTTCTTCGGCGGCCCGCTGTTCCGTCACATCCCGGATCACGGTGGCAACGCCCGCACGGCCGTTTCCGAGATCGATCCGGAACTTGGTTGCCCTCATGGTCCGCCCGTTGAAGTTGTCCTCCGTTTCGATGATCCCGCTTTCGGTCGCCAGCGCTTCGAGGTCCGTCTCCCTCCAGCGCTTAGCCGACTCTCCGGGTACGAAGTCAAAATCGGTTTTTCCCAGGATGTCTTCCTCGCGAAGGCCCAGCAGTTCCTGGCCGGTCTTGTTTGCGACGATAAAGCGAAGCTGGTCGTCTTTCAGGAACACCATGTCTTTCGTCGAGTCGATGAACGTCCGCAGGCGCTCCTCGCTCTGTTTCAACCTGTCTGCCGCCCGCTTGCGCTCGGTGATGTCGGAGCAGACGAGAAAGCCCGCCTGGATTTCCCCCCTGGCATTGTAGATGGGCACCCCGCTGACCAATTCCAGACGAACGGTCCCGTTTTTTGTGACCGCCATGATTTCCCGATTCAACGTTTTATGCCCCATCAGGGCGCGGGGTAAGGGTAATTCTTGAAGAGGGTATGGATTCCCCTGAAGATCGCAGTCCTTCCAGCTCATCTTCATCCCGACGAGCGATTGCCCGACGGGACTCGGCTCGTCGGTGATCTCCAAAAACTCGCGGATCGCCGGGTTCGCAATCCGGATGATCATGTCGGGCATGCTCACCAGGGCCATGGGATTGGGCGACTGTTCGAAGGCCTGTTCGAGCAGGATCTTCGTGTTTGCCAGTTCCTCTTCCGCACGCTTCCGCTCGGTCACGTCCCGGAAGATCCCTCCAACCCCGATGCGGCCGTCGCCGAGGTTCACGGGGAATTTCACGCCCTCCAGGACCCGATCCCCCCAAGTCGAACCGGAAACAGTGGGAACGCCTGCCCCGCTTTTCATCGCCCGGAGATCCGCGTTTCTGAGTCCTTCCGCCATGCCCTCGGGATATAGATCGGCATCGTGTCGGCCGATGATCTCGTCCTCCTTACGGCCCAGGAGATCGCACATCGCCCCGTTTACAAAATTGAACCGGAACTGCTCGTCCTTCAGGAAGACGACGTCCTGCGTCGAGTTGAGGAACGTCTGCAGGCGTTCCTCCGTCAATTTGCGGGCCTCCTCGGCATTGACGCGCTCCGTGATGTCCCGGACGTATTCGATCACGCCCGTCATGGGACCGTTCTGCCTGTCTCGCAGGGGATACGTGAAAATTTCCATCCACAGCGTCCCGTCGGGGCCTTTCGCGGGACGAATCTGGCGGACACTCTTTCCCGTTTTCAGGGTTTTCTGAGCGGGGCAGTCCCTACAGGGCTTTTCCCGACCGTAGATCGCTTCATAACATTTCCGGCCGACGAGGGGCCTGGACGCAACGGGCCAATTTTCCATGACGGGATTGGTTCGGACAATGTTGAGGTCCCTGTCGAGGACACCGATGCCGTCCTGGATACTGTCGAAAATGTTGGATAGAAAGCGCTCCTGCCCGCGGATCTTCTGCTCCCTCTCATCGCGATCGATCGCAGCACCCAGAATCCCTGCGGCCGCCTCGAGGGGGGCAATCTCGTCGTCTGCCCAGACGATTTCATTCAGATAGTCGGCAAACCCGACAAACCCCCACCACCTGCCTCCTACTGTAATCGGCACAACGGCAATGGAAAGAGTCGGTTCCAGGGCGAGGGACTCCACCTCTTTGTCGGGAAACTGGCCGACAGTGCCGTAGATCGGCTTCCCTTCGCTCTTTGCAAAGACCCAACGGGAAAAACGGGTGGCCAGATCACGGGTTTTGAGAAACCTTTTGCGCGCTTTTACGCTGGAAATCGCCGGGGAGAACCATTCGTAACGGCGCCGAACCGAGACCGCCTCGTCCCGGTTCACGTCATTTTCAAACAGAAAAACATGGTTTGCGCCGGTGGCCTTTCCGAAGCTCTCCAGCACCGGCTCGATCTTATCTGACCATGCGCTGTTCTTCAAAAATCCCTCGGCTGCTGCAGTCATGGCCTCGAGGATGGCAGCCCTCTTTTCCAGGACGTCCTGCGTGTATTTCCGGTAGGTGATGTCGCGGCCCACCGAGTGATACTCGAGGATGTGTCCCTCGCCGTCGAAAATGGCCCGGTAGCTCCACTGGTTCCAAAGCAGTTCGCCGAAAGAGTTCATCACCCGGCATTCCGTCGTACCCACGGGATGGCCGGGATTGAGATTCTGCAACTGGGAGAGAACTTTCTGCCGGTCCTGCTCGGATACGGTAAGCAGAATGTTTCTGTCCTGGAGATCCTCCCGCTCGCAGCCAAAATACCGGCAGTAGGCCTCGTTGACATAGGTGAGACTGCCGTCGGGCCGGAAACGGCAGATGATTTCCGTCTGTTCCGTGGTGTCGGCCGTCCCGGTTAGACCTTCATCGTTCGTGACCTCGTAGAGCGCACCTTCGGTGTACAGGGGGGTTCCTTGCCGGTCATGAACATCCTTCACGACTTCATAGATCTGCCTGATCGTGCCGTCCTCGTCCTTTACACGATACCTGCGCTCGGTGGCGTGGCCGGCAGGGGATGAGGGATTCCCCGCTTTTTTCGGCTGCACGGGCCGTTTCCCCCGTTGATCGTTTCGAGGGGTCGTGTTTGCCTTTCCAAGGGTCTTCGAAAGCTGCTTTTTCACAGCCGTCAATTCTTCGATCAGCTCTCTTTTCGTCAGCCTGTCGTAGTTCATCCCAGATTCCTGTATGCGCTGAAATGCATGCGGGCCGAGGCTCCTGGGTCTACTCCCCGCGAGTCGCCGGTCCGGTGATTACAGGGATTTACCCTGCCTGATCCTTCAACTTCCACAGGATGAGCAAGAACCATTCCATTTTGGCACATCCGGGACAAAATCCCGACTATCCTGCTATTTGTCGGGATTTCGAGGCGGTCGTTGGCAAAAGCGCATCGGGGCAGCTACGCGGCGGCGGCCGGCGAGAAATGATGGGTGAAAGGCCAGGGTTAACGGCAGCGGGCAAGCAGAAGAAATGTTACAGGAATGGGAAGTGACGGAGTAAATCCGTGAGGAGTAAGAATCACAAGGCGGAGCAATGGCGCGGCTGCGGACTGCAAGAAAGAAAGGGCGCCCTGTTTATTTTACAGATAACCCGGCGTGGCCGTGAGATCGAGGGAGCAGTCCAGCAACTGCACGGCCACCTCGTCGCCGGGTTTGACCGACGTGGTGTTCTCGGGCAGCACGACGAGGCCGTTGGCGAGCACCATGGATTTCAGGATCCCCGAGCCCTGCTCGCCCGTCAGCGCGGCGACGTACTTCCCGTCGCGCAGCTCCACGCGGGCCCTCAGGAAATACTTGAGCCCCTGCTTCTTCTTATATCCCTCGGTTATTTCGGCCCGGACGGCCCTGCGGTAGATGTTCGAGTATCCCCGCATCTTGAGGATCGCCGGGCGGATGAACTGCTCGAAGGAAACCATGGACGACACGGGGTTTCCCGGCAAGCCGAAGAGGGGCTTGCCTTCCAGCAGGCCGAAGGCCAGCGGGCGCCCGGGCCGCATGGCCACGCGCCAGAACTGGATGCGGCTGCCGATCTCTGCCATGATGTCCTTCACGAGATCGTAATCCCCCACGGATACACCGCCCGACGAGATGACGATGTCGGCCCGGGAAGCCGCACGGAACTTCGCAAGCAGGTCCTCCCGGTTGTCCCGGGCGATCCCCACCTGAAGAGGGATGCCGCCCGCCTCCAGGACCAGGGCCGCCAGCGAGTAGCCGTTGCTGTTCACGATCTTGCCCGGGCCCGGCGTCTCGTCGACCTCCGCCAGTTCATCGCCCGTTGAAACGACGGCCACGACGGGCCGCTGGTGCACGCCCACGTAGGAGCGGCCCAGGGCAGCCAGCATCCCGATCTCGGCGGCCCGCAGGATGCTCCCTTTGGGGATGACGAGCTCGCCCGTTTTCACGTCCTCGCCCGCCGCCCGGATGTCGAGGCCGGCGGCGGCGGCAACGAAGATCTTCACCTTGCCGGCTTGTGCCTCGGTGTCTTCCACGCGGACAACGGCATCGGCCCCGTCGGGCAAAGGGGCGCCCGTCATGATCCGGATGGCCTGGCCTGTCCGGATGGGCTGCGTGGCCACTTTTCCGGCAGGAACATCTTCCAGGACTTCAAGAACGGCGGGTTTTGTTTTGCTCGCAAAGGCCGTGTCGGCGGCGACGACGGCGTAGCCGTCCATGGCCGAGTTGGCCAGGGGCGGGATGGTGCGGCCCGATACGATGTCCTCGCCGATCACGCAGCCGAGGGCCAAGGTGATGGGGACGTTCTCGCAATCGAGCGGCCGGATTTTCTCGAGAATGGTCTTCAGGGCTTCTTCTACCTTAATCATTCCGCAACCCTTCTTATGATGTTTTCGGCAGAGGTTAACCGAATCACCGCCCGGAGTCAACCCCGCGACCGTCTTTGTCACTGCGAGCCACGGCTCCTCTCACCGTGGCACCCTCCCCTCCATCCCCTCCCGTCGAGGGAGGAGAAGCATGGGTGTCTCGCAAGGCGATCGCCACGTCTTCGTCGGGCTCGGGCTTGCGATGACAAGTCATCGGATGGCACGGGCTTTGCTGTGACCACTTCATGGCGCAGTTCGATCGTTTCGATACCTCGAATCATTCGACTGCAGTACTCACGGGACGGAACTCGACCTGGTCTGGGCTGACGCGCCAAGGAGGGCAGCAGGTTCTTGCGGCGTGCGATGACCCGCACGACCCTTTCCGTTGCGCAAGGACCATGCATGTGAAGACAATATTCGTACCGGCTCGCATCCTGGCAATTCTTGCCGCCATCGTCATTCTTGTATCTCTTGCGCCCTGCCCCGCCCGGGCCGGGGGCAACGACCTGTCGGCCACCGCCGTTGCGAAATTTGCCGCCGGCATCGCCTCGTCCATGCTGCTGCACGAAGGGGCCCATGCCCTGGTTGCGGCCGCGACGAACACGCACATGAGCTGGAAGGCGGGCAACTACAACCAGCCCATCTCCTTCACGGAGGACGTCGACAGCGACGCCGAGGGCGTTGCGCTCTACTCGGCGGGGCTTCTCACCCAGTTGGGCGCCTCGGAGGTCATTCTCCAGGCGGACAAGATCGACAAGAACGACGCCTACGTCCGCGGGATGATGGCGTGGAACGTCTTGAACCCCATCCTCTATAGCCTCGACTACTGGGTCTTCCGCGTGGCCAACAAGAACGGCGGCACCTCCTACCAGGGCGATCTGCAGGGCATCGAGCACTTCTCGAGCGAGGCGACTGCCCAGGGTTTCGCCGTCGGGATCACGGCCATCGCCGCCTTCCAGGGATACCGATTCCTCAGGACCCAGGACTGGGCGCCCGAGTGGCTGAAAGGATCGCCCGACAACGTCACCCTCACGCCGATGCGCAGTGGCGGAGCCTTCTTGGCCTGGCACTGCCGGTTCTGAGCGAAAAAGGGGACTGTCCCCATTCTCTCGTAGAGCATGGGAACGGTCCCCCTTCCGCCGAACAAACGTAACGGCTACCAGGAAAAGAGCACACTGAATCCACCGTTTACCGTCGTGGTATCCGGGGAGATGACATTGTTTTTCGTTTCCTGTTCCTCGAAATTGTTGAAAACGAAATTGCCTCCCACGTTGTTGATAGCCCCCTGGTTTTCGATATACCCCGTCAGCCTCAGCACACCGTTGTACATACGGTCGATGTCATCGTTCGAATCATCGACCCAAAACTCCGAGAAGGTCCCGACAAACGTATCACCCGGGCCCAGATCGGCATTGCTGGAGGCATCCTGCCAGTCTATCTGAAGAGTTCCCGCTCTTCCCGTGCCGGGGAAGACGTCGCCGGCGCCGACAATGCTTCTGTTTGACTGAAGCAAATCGTCGTTCTCGACAACGGTGGCGAGCAGCAGATAGGTCAGGGAGAACTGCTCGAAAACAAATTCCAATGCGCTGTAGGCATAGCGGGCGACCCGCAGATATTCTTCCGCAGTCGGGTCATTTTCCAGGGCTTCGAACTGCTGCCAGGTTAGGGTTGTCGGGCCGGCGACGGAATCCGGCCCATCAAAGGCCTCGATCCGGACCCCCGTCGTGATGACCTCCCCCATGACCCGATCAAATGCCTCCGTCACACCCGATGAAACGTTGATCTGGAGGGCGCCGCTCGCCGGGTACTGCTGATTGCCAGGCGACACAATCCCCCCTCCGGACGGAATTAAAATCCCAATGGACAATGTCTCCCCTGCGATGAAGGGGCTGGGCATGGTGAAACTCATCGAGTGGTTTTCGCTCATCGTTAGATCTGCGTTCACACGATTCAACGTGCCCGCCAGGTTGACCGAAACCAGCGAAAAGGTGATCCCTCCGGGCTGCAATATTGCATTGAGCGGTGTTGAAGAAGTTCCTATGCTGTAGTTGACAACATCCGGCACTGTGGGCGCCGGTTGTGGGGCGGCGCCGCCGTCATCGTCCCCGCCTCCCCCTCCGCAGCCGAACATCATCACCGAAGCCAGAAACACCAACCCGAACCATCCCATTCTGAACTTCCCCCTCGCCACTTTCATAATAAGCCCTCCTTCTTCAAATGAATTTCGATTCCGCTCTCTGAGAAATACATGCGGTGCCACGCCAAATATGCAGCGATAACCCCTGCGTCCTGCGAGGTAACCGCCTGCATGGCGCTGAAAAACAACCTTACAAAGCTCTCGAGTCAGAAAAGAGATTCAGGGTGGGTTGATTTACCGATAACCGCCAACAGTCACCGAACTCAGGGCTCGAAGGCAACAACGACAAGCGAGAGCAGGAAGAGAAAGAAATCGGCTCAGACAAACGTATGATCGTGCGTAAACCCTAAGTTACTGAAAAATATGCAAAAAACGTACAAATGGGCCGCCGCCGCTTTCGATCTGAACAACTACTCAGATTCATTGTCTTTTACAGGAGGCCCCTTTCCGTCCGTTTTCGCAAGGAATCGGAAAATGTAAACGGATCCGACGTCCTGACTGTCAGGATGGGTTCTTTCGGAAGGGAAAAAGGCAAGCGATACAGGAACTTAACATGAAAATCGACCGTTGAAACCAGGCTGTAAATGAAGCCGACACATCCGGATATTTTCGCCGGCTCCAGGGAACTGTCGAACAGGCGTGGCTGAAAAACGACTGCATCTCGGGGTTTTAGCCCTTGAATTCAAGGGTTGCATGACATATATTACGAGCGCTTCGCGCTCGCAAGTGACCAGTGGCCAGTGGCCAGTGACCAGTGTGAAGAAAAGGAAACAGGGATGAACGTTCAAGCAACAAAGGCCAGGATCAGGAAGCTGCTCGCGGAGAAAAACGGCATCCTGCTGGCCCATTACTACCAGCGCGACGAGGTGCAGGAGATCGCCGACTTTACGGGCGATTCGCTGGCGCTCAGCTTCGAGGCCGCCAAGACGAAGGCCGACGTGATCGTCTTTGCCGGCGTGCACTTCATGGCGGAGAGCGCCTCCATCCTCTCGCCGGAAAAGACCGTGCTGCTGCCCCGGTTCGAGGCGGGCTGCGCCCTGGCCGACACGGTCACCGTGGAGGCCCTCGAGGCGGAGAAGAAAAAATACCCCGATGCGGCCGTCGTGACCTACATCAACTCATCGGCGGCGATCAAGGCCGCAAGCGACATCTGCTGCACCTCGGCAAACGCCGTGCGCGTCGTCCAGTCGCTCGGGGATGCAAAGCGCATTCTCATGATCCCCGACGGCAACCTCGCCCGATACACGGCGAAGTTCACCGACAAGAAGATCATCCCCTGGGGAGGGACGTGCCCCGTGCATCAAAATCTGAGCCCCGATGATGTGCTCGCCGTGAAGGCCCGGCACCCGGGGGCAAAGTTCGCCGCCCACCCGGAATGCCGAGAGGAGGTCCTGAAGCTGGCCGATTACGTGGGGAGTACCTCCGGGATCATCGCCTACGCGGGGAAGATGGAGGGCAACGAGCTCATCTTCGGGACCGAGCAGGGGATCCTGTACCAGCTCCGGACGAGATACCCCGGAAAGACCTTCATCCCGGCCTCGGAGGCGATGATCTGCGAAACGATGAAGCTCACGACGCTCGAGGACATCCTGAGGGCCCTCACCGTCATGGCGCCCGTGGTGAAGGTGCCCGAGGCCATCCGGATCCCGGCGAAGAGGTGTCTAGACAGGATGCTGGCGGTGGGGTAATGCGCTTCGCGCAGGGCTTCGGGCTGCGGGCGTCAGGCATCGGGCATCAAGGCTGCGAAGATCGGAAGAGCAGAAGTGAGGAAGAGCGGATCAGGAAGAGAAACAATCCTCCATCCAGTCCGTGCTTCATAACTTCATCGATTCCTAACTTCTGTCTTTTCAGGGCGCCTTGCATCGGGTGCTTTTTGAACAGCCTTTCAGCGACAAGCGTCAGGCAACAGGAAATACAAAATCCCCCTGTGTCCCCCTTTGTAAAAGGGGGATCAAATTGGATTTCCCCCTCGTAAACAGGGTGACCACACCCTGATTTCCCCCTTTCGTAAAGGGGGATTTTTTGAAATTGAATCATAGCGTGAATCCAGAACTGCAGAAATTCCTTCAGGCGGACCCTGCCTTCCGGGCCGTGCTCGAACGCATGGACCACGAGGGGGAGTTGAGGGTCACGGGCCTGAAGGGCTCATCGAAGGGCCTTTTCATCGCCGCTCTGCATGAGCTGACCCGGCGTTCGGTGGCCGTGCTCTGCGCAGGCGCCGAGGAGGCGCGAGCGATCGCGCAGGATGCGGCCTTCTTTGCCGGCGGCGATGCGGTTCTTCTCATGCCCCCCTGGGATCTCATGCTCCCGGATGCGCTCTCGTCCCAGAAGGACGTGGAGCGGGAGCGGATCCGGGTCCTTTCGACCCTCATCGAAGAAAAACCCGCCATCGTCATCATCCCCCGGGCGGCCCTGCTGCAGAAGGTTGTCCCGCGGGGCGTTGTGGCCGGCTTCATCGCCCCCGTCTCCATCGGAGACGTCATCGACCGCGACGGCTTCGCCGCAACGCTCGCCGAAGGCGGGTACCGCCGGGTGCCGCTCGTCGAGGAGGGCGGCGATTTCAGCCTCCGGGGAAACGTCATCGACGTCTACCCGCCCACGGCTCCGGGCCCGTACCGGCTGCTGCTGGAGGGTGACGAGATCGAGTCCATCCGCGAGATGGACGTCACGTCCCAGCGCTCCCGCAAGGAGATCACCGAATTCACCCTTACACCGGCCCGGGAGCTCATCCTCTCGGAGGAGGCCCGGAAGAGGGCCCTGCGCAACCTGTGGATCCGCGCCGGCGAACTGGGGCTTGCCGCCCGGGCGAAGGACCGCCTCGCCGAAATGGTCGCAAACGGGCAGGCAGGCTCTCTCAACCCGCAGTTCTTCCCCCTTTTCTACACGGACGAGGCGGGGGCCGGGGGCCTCGAGAGCCTGGCGGATTACCTCCCGGCCCGGTGCCTCGTCCTCGTCGACGACCCGCTGGCCACGGCAAGGGCCGACGAGAAGGCGCGAAACGAAATCAGCCGGCTCTTCATCCGGGCCGAGGACGAGGAGAAGTTCCACCTCGAGGAAAGCGTTCTCTTCCTGACCGAAATGGACACGGAGCGCGGCATCGCGGGCCGTCCGACGATCGTGCTGGAGGACATCGAGATCGGCGCGCAGGACAGCGGCAGCGCGGTCCGTTTCGGCGTCGAGACGGACCTGGGCCTGCGGCCGAAGGAGCCCGCCCTCATCCAGCGGGAGGAGAGCCTGCTTGCCCCCATGGCCGAGAGGATCCGGGGCTGGACCCGCGAAGGGTTTCTCGTCCATTACCTGTGCGCGGGCGAGGAGGAGATGCACCGCATGATCCACCTCCTCGAGGACTACGCGCTGCCCATGACGCGTTCGGAGGCCCCCTTTTTCCGGGAACTCCTGGAACCCCGGGGCGCGGCCGGGCGTTTCATCCTGCGCGAGGGAAAGATTGCCCGGGGGTTTTCCCTCCCGGGGCTTCGGATCGTTGTCATCGGCGAAGAGGAGATCTTCGGGAAGAAGGCCCGCAGGCGCCGCCCTGCCCGCCCCCGCGAGGGATATTTCCTGCAGTCCTTCGGCGAACTCAACGAGGGCGACTTCGTCGTCCACACGGACCACGGAATCGGCATCTACCGGGGGCTCAAGCGGCTCGCCGTGGGGCCGATCGAGAACGACTTCCTCCTCATGGAATACCAGGCGGGCGACAGGCTTTACATCCCCGTCCACCGCCTCGACCAGATCCAGCGCTACATCGGGCCCGACGGGCACGACCCCCGGATCGACAAGCTGGGCGGAACGGCGTGGGAAACGGCCAAGCGCCGCGTCAAGAAAGCCGTCGAGGAGATCGCCGAAGACCTGGTGGCACTCTACGCCGCCCGCGACACGCTGAAGGGAAACGCCTTCTCGGCCATCGATCGCTACTACGAGGAGTTCTCGTCGTCCTTCGAGTACGAGGAGACGCCGGATCAGGCCCGGGCCATCGAGGACGTGAACCTCGACATGGACAGCGAAAAGCCCATGGACCGGCTCATCTGCGGCGATGCGGGCTTCGGAAAGACGGAGGTGGCCATCCGGGCCGCCTTCCGCGCCGCCATGGACGGCAAGCAGACGGCGGTGCTCGTGCCCACGACCATCCTCGCCGAGCAGCACTACCAGACCTTCAGGTCGAGGCTCGCCATATACCCCGTCCGGCTGGAGACGCTCAATCGCTTCAAGACCCGCGAGGAACAAAAGCAGATCCTCGAGAAGCTCGCCCGGGGCGCCGTCGACATCGTCGTCGGCACCCACCGGCTGCTGCAGAAGGACGTCGGCTTCAAGGACCTGGGGCTCGTCGTCATCGACGAGGAGCAGCGCTTCGGCGTCACCCACAAGGAAAAGCTCAAGAAGCTGCGCACGATGGTGGACGTGCTGACGCTCACGGCGACCCCCATCCCGCGCACCCTGCAGCTCTCACTCGTGGGGATCCGGGACCTCTCCATCATCCACACGCCGCCCGAGGGAAGGCTCTCCATCAAGACCTGGGTGATGGAGTTCGACGATGAGGTGATCCGCAGGGCCATCCTCGACGAGATGGCCCGCGAAGGACAGGTCTTCTTCAT
Organism: Syntrophaceae bacterium UBA5744; assembly: GCA_002419215.1. GTDB lineage: Bacteria > Desulfobacterota > Syntrophia > Syntrophales > UBA2192 > UBA2192. The sequence continues at coordinate 6,448 of DIFQ01000032.1, read as the reverse complement.
CCACGACCGGGTGCACTCCATCCACCACATGGCCCGGCGCATCCGGCAGGACGTGCCCGAGGCGAAAATCGGCGTCGCCCACGGGCAGATGCGCCCCCGGGAGCTGGAAGATGTCATGGTAAAATTCCTTCGTAAAGAGTATGATGTTTTGATATGTACGACGATCATTGGATCGGGCATCGACATCCCCGCAGCCAACACGATCATCATCGACCGCGCGGACCGCTTCGGCCTCGCGCAGCTCTACCAGATGCGGGGGCGCGTGGGCCGCTCGAAGGAGGAGGCCCGGGCGTACCTTCTGATCCCGCCGGGGGCCATGCTCTCGCCCGACGCGCAGAAGCGGCTCACGGTCATCAAGGAGTTCACGGACCCGGGCTCGGGCTTCAAGATCGCATCCCACGACCTCGAGATCCGCGGGGCCGGTAATCTCGTGGGAATGGCCCAGACAGGCCACATCTCGGCCGTGGGGTACGAGATGTACACACAGCTCATGGAAAGGGCCGTCCGGGAACTGCGGGGCGAGAAGATGCCCGAGGCGGAGATCAAGCCGGAGATCCACCTGGGGCTTGCAGCCTTCATCCCCGACGGCTACGTGCCCGACACGCACCGCCGGCTCGTGACATACAAGAAGCTCTCCATGGCCCCGGCCGACGAGGACCTGCAGGAAATGAGGGAGGAAATCCTGGACTGCTTCGGCCCTCTGCCCCCGGAGGTGCAGAACCTGATCGATGTGATCAGCCTGCGCAACCTCATGAAGGGCCTCATGGCCGAAAAGATGGAGTACGACGGGCGGAACATGATCCTCGCGATCCACAAGTCGAGCCCCATCGAACCGCTGAAGCTCATCGAGCTTTCGCGGAAGAAGTGGAAGGGGATGCGCTTCACGCCCGACCACCGGCTCTTCGTCCCCATGCCCGATCTGCCCGATGGGCAGGTGATCGAGGCGGCCAAGGGGCTGCTCGAGGAGCTGGCCAGGCAGTGAAGAAGTGGCTAGTGGTTTGTGGCTAGTGAAGGAAGTGGAAAGAAGTGCCTGAGTGTCTGAGTGTTGAAGTGTCTGAGTGAAGAGGATGAAGGGACCAGGGTGTAGGGACGAGGGAGAAGAGATTCAGAAGATCCCAATACCCAATTTCCAATTACCAGTTACCGCCACCGAAGGCGGCTGGACGAAATAGACGAGACAGACTAAATAGACCAGATAGACTGCATTTTGTGGTGGGGGAAAGTGAGCATGGAGGATCGAGAAGGAGAGTCGTGCAAGAATGACCTGCTCCGCAGGGTTGCCCTGGTGGGAATGGCGGCGGCTTTTTTTCTGGCAGCGGGCATCGGCTGCTCGACCTTCAAGACACCCTCGGAGGACGCCATCGCCACGGTGAACGGGGTCGAGATCAAGGTCAAGGACTTCACCGTGAAGCTGCGCAACGCCCTCAATCTCCTGGGAAGCACGTCAGGGGTGAAAGAAGAGGACATCGTGAACATCAAGCGCGAGGCCCTCGACGACCTGATCGAAGAAAAAGTCATGCTGCTCCAGGCCGAAAAGCTCGGGCTCAAGGTCACCGACGACGAGCTGAAGAAACGCGTCGAGGAGATCAAGAAGGATTACACCGGCGAGAGCTTCGCCCAGGTCTTCGGCGGCGAGAAAGTGGACTACAAGATCTGGAGCGAGGAGTTGAGAAAGAGGCTGCTGCTCGAGAAACTCGTCGATCGGGAGGTCAACGCGAAGATCGCCATCACGGACGACGAGGCCATGGCCTATTACCAGTCCAACCGGAACCGCTACTACTCCGAGGAAACGGTGCACGTCGCCCAGATCGTCGTGCCGGCCAAAGAGAAGGCCGACGCCGTGCTGAAGCGCATCCAGGCCGGCGAGGACTTCGGCACACTGGCCCGCGAGATCTCGACAGGCCCTGAAGCAGCCAAGGGAGGAGATCTCGGCGTCTTCACACGGGGGGTCATGCCGGAGGTCTTCGACCGGATTGTTTTCTCGCTTGCCGAGGGAAAGACGAGCAAGGTCGTGAAAAGCCCTTACGGGTTCCACCTCTTCAAGGTCCTGAGAAAAGAGAAGGGGCGCTGGATCGAATTTGCCGACGTGAAGGAAAAGATCAAGGCGGACATCACGAAGGGCCGGGAAGAACAGGAATTTCGCAAATGGCTCGATGCACTCAAGTCGGAAGCGAAAATCCGCATCGATGAAGAACGCCTGAAGCAGGTCAGGATCGAAGAAACCCGAACCGGGGAGCCGAAGCCGGGAAAGGCCCCGGCCAGCCCCGGCAAGGGATAATGGTGGTGAACATCCATGAACAGGCCGCACAGATTTCTGGCATTGACCGTATTTCTTCTTGTCGCAGCGACAACGCCGTCGTGGGGTGAGATCGTCGATCGTGTCATCGCCGTTGTAAACGACGACGTCATCACCCAGTACGAACTGGAAAACACGGTGGAGCTCATCCTGAAGCGATACGGGCAGTCCATCCCCCCCGGCGACCGGGAGCGGATCGCTGCTGAAGCGAGGAAGGCGCTGCTGGACAGGCTGATCGACGATCTGCTCCTGAGGCAGGAAGCGAAGAGGCTGGGGATCACCGTCCGCGACGAGGAGGTGAACCTCACGATCCAGGACAGCCTCAAGCGGCGCAAAATGTCGATCGAAGACCTGCAGCAGGCCCTGATCAAGGAGGGCAGCAGCTACGAGAAGTACCGCGAGTCGACGCGGAGCGATCTCATCAAGATGCGGATCATCCAGCGGGAAATCCGCCCGCGGGTCTCCGTCACCAACGAGGAGATCGGGGCATTCTACCAGGAACATCGCGGCGAATACGAGGGGAAGCTGCGCGTGAGGCTGCTGATGATCGCCCTCCCGGTCCCCGACAACAACCCGGTTGTCAAAGAGGAGCAACGCATCAAGGCCCAGACCGTCCTGCAGCGCATCCGGGCCGGCGAGCCCTTCGAGGCGCTGGCGAACGAGTTCACTCCCGGGCCCGCGCGCACCGGGGGCGACATCGGTTATGTCGAGAAGGGAAGCATCAACCCCGCAATCGAAGAGGCCGCCTTCAGTCTGAAGCCGGGCGAGATCAGTGACGTGATCGAAACCCCGCAGGGCTTCTACATCATCAGGGCCCTGGACCGGAGGGGTGGAGGAAGCCTCACCGTCAAGGCGACCCGGGAGGATGTGGAGGAGCGTCTCTACCGCACGAAGGTGGAAAAGAAGTTCGCCGAGTGGACGGTGGAAAAGCGTCAGAAGGCTCATATAGAAATTCGTCTCTAGCGAGACGAATTTCGTCTATCTGGTCTATCTGGTCTGTTTGGTCTATTTCGTCAGGAAATCCACCTTTTATACCCCTTTGTAAAAGGGGGACCGGGGGCGCATCCCGTCGGGGTGCGCAACCATGCCTGGTTCCTTCCCTGCCGGGCCGCCCCGCAACGCGGATCAGGGCGGCAAAGAGGGGGATTTGAGTCATTATGAAATACATTCGCATCAAGGGTGCATCCCAGCACAACCTCAAGAATATCAGCCTGGACATCCCCCGGGACAGTCTCGTCGTCATCACCGGCGTGAGCGGCTCGGGCAAATCGACGCTCGCTTTCGACACGATCTACGCCGAGGGGCAGCGCCGCTACGTGGAATCCCTGTCCACCTATGCCCGCCAGTTCATCGGCCAGATGGACAAACCCGAGGTGGAGTCCATCGAGGGGCTCTCGCCGGCCATTGCCATCGAGCAGCGAAGCGCAAGCCACAATCCCCGGTCGACGGTGGGCACCGTCACGGAGATCTACGACTACCTGCGCCTCCTTTACGCCCGCATCGGCTCCCCCCACTGCTTCCAGTGCGGCCGCGAGATCCGCTCGCAGACCATCGACACGATGGTGGAGCAGATCCTGGCCCTGCCGGCCGGATCGCCCGTTTCGCTGCTGGCCCCCGTCGTGCGCGGCAAGAAGGGCGAATTCCAGAAAGAGCTGAACCGCCTGCGCCGCGAGGGCTACGTGCGGGTGAAGGTCGACGGATCGATCCGGGACCTGGCCGACGAAATCGCCCTGGACAAAAGCAAACGCCACGACATCGACGTCGTCGTCGACCGGATCCTCATCCGCGAGGGAATCCGCAAGCGACTGCGCGACTCCCTGGAGATCACGGCCCGTCTCTCCGACGGACTCGTCAAGGCCGACCTCGCAGAGGGCGGGGAGCTTCTCTTCAGCGAGCGCTACGCCTGCCCCGACTGCAACGTGAGCCTGCCCGAACTGGCGCCGCGGATGTTCTCCTTCAACAGCCCCTACGGGGCCTGCCCCGACTGCGACGGCCTGGGGACCAAGATCTTCTTCGACGAGGACCTCGTCGTGCCCGACCCGGGGCTCTCCGTCCGCGAAGGGGCCATCGCCCCATGGCAGAAGCGCAACTCCATGTACTTTTACCAGATGCTCGAGGCCCTCTCGGAACATTTCGGCTTCGACGTCAACATGCCCTTCAAGGAGCTCCCTGCATCGATCCGGCAGGTGCTCCTCTACGGCTCCGGCAACGAATCCGTCCGGTTCCACGCGGACAACGGGGGCAAGCGCACCTTCATCGAAAGGCCCTTCGAGGGCATCATCCCCAAC
>DIFQ01000032.1:0-1745 GCA_002419215.1 Syntrophaceae bacterium UBA5744 | reverse complement strand
ACGAGTTCTGCCGGCTCTCCATCGCGGACGGCATGGACTTCATCAAGACCATGCCGCTGACCCATCAGGAGGCGGCCATCTCGGAGAGGATCCTGAAGGAGATCCGGGACCGGTTGCGGTTCCTGCTGGATGTGGGCATGGACTACCTGAGTCTGGAACGAGCCTCGGGGACGCTCTCCGGCGGCGAGTGGCAGCGAATCCGCCTGGCCACCCAGATCGGCTCGGGTCTTTCGGGGGTGCTCTACGTGCTGGACGAGCCCACGATCGGGCTTCACCCGCGCGACAACGGGCGGCTCATCGCAACGCTGGCGCGCCTCAAGGACATGGGAAACACGGTGCTCGTCGTGGAGCACGACGCCGACATGATGATGGCCTCCGACGGGATCATCGACATGGGGCCCGGCGCGGGCCTCGACGGGGGCCACGTCGTCTTCCAGGGAACGCCCCCGGAAATCCTCGAGAGCGAGACGTCGCTCACGGGCCGTTACCTGTCGGGGCGGCTTGGCATCCCCGTGCCGGAAAAGCGCCGGGTGCCGCCGGGCCGCTTCATCGTCCTCGAAGGCGCCACGGAGAACAACCTCAAGGGCATCGACATCCGCATCCCCGTGGGCCTTCTGACCTGCGTGACCGGCGTCTCCGGCTCCGGCAAGAGCACCCTCGTCCTGGAGACTCTCTACCGGGTGCTCGCCCGGCGGCTCTACCGCTACAAGGGAAAGGTCGGGAAGATCCGGAACGTGAAGGACCTCGGCGGGATCGAACGGGTCATCGTCATGAACCAGCAGCCCATCGGCCGCACGCCCCGCTCCAACCCCATCACCTACACGGGCGCCTTTACCTTTATCCGTGACCTCTTCGCCCAGCTGCCGGAATCGCGCACGCGGGGCTACAAGCCGGGGCGGTTCAGCTTCAACGTCAAGGGCGGGCGCTGCGAGTCCTGCGAAGGCAACGGTCTCATCAAGATCGAGATGCACTTCCTGCCCGACGTCTACGTCACCTGCGACATCTGCCGCGGGAAACGCTTCAACCGCGACACCCTGGAAATCCAGTACAAGGGCAAGAGCATCGCCGAGGTCCTCGACATGACGGTGAGCGAGGCCCTCGTCTTCTTCGAGAACATCCCGCCGATCCGCACCCGGCTGCAGCTCCTTCACGACGTGGGGCTGGGCTACATCCGTCTCGGCCAGTCGGCAACGACGCTCTCCGGCGGCGAGGCGCAGCGGATCAAGCTGGCCCGCGAGCTGGGCAAGCCCTCCCGCGCAGACACCCTCTACATCCTCGACGAGCCCACGATCGGCCTTCATTTTGCCGACGTGCAGAAGCTGCTCGACGTGCTCATGCGCCTCGTCAACATGGGCAATTCCATCGTCGTCATCGAGCACAATCTCGACGTGATCAAGTCGGCCGACTGGATCATCGACCTCGGTCCCGAGGGCGGGCCCGGCGGCGGGCGAATCGTGGCCGAGGGCACGCCGGAGGACGTGGCGAGGACGGAGGAGTCGCTGACGGGGAAGTTCCTACAGAAGGTCCTGCACCAGCAGGACCGGCTAAAGGCTTAGGGCGAAGGGCTAATGGCGTAAAAAAATACCCCTCTGTCCCCCCTGTGAATACCCGATACCCTGATCTTCCTCTCCCCTGGTGGGAGAGGATTGAGGTGAGGGGGAATGATCCTTTACCGCTTTTTCACCCTCACCCCGGCCCTTTCCAACAAGAGGAAGGAGAGGCATTCACCCTCACCCCGACCCTTG
>DIFQ01000053.1 GCA_002419215.1 Syntrophaceae bacterium UBA5744 | reverse complement strand
GACCTGCCTGGTCTGCGTTGACGGGCGCGCGACCGTGCCGGAGCCGGGCCTCCTCGTGTCGGGACGCGAAACGGCGGAGCCGGGCGCGGCAGGTCCTCTCTGGTCATAACCCCTGAAATCGCGGCGGTTATCCACCGCCTTGCGATTCGCCGGGGCGTATTTCTCACGCGTGCGGGGATCCCGATACGACACGCCCTTGCGGTGCACGGGGTCATGGCGCCAGGTTGTGGTTTTCATCTCCCTGGTGTGGATGACCGTGGTCGTGCGGTTGATGTTGACGGTCCGGTTCACGTTGACATAGACATGCCGGTGTCCCCAGTCCCAGTAGCCCCACCCGTGATTCCAGGCGGAGGCAATCGCGATCCCTACCCCGAAAGTGATGATGCCGGCCGCGATCACGGCACCTGGTGGATAGGGGTAAATCACCACGGGAGGGTATGCGGGATACCACCAGCTCCCGTAGACGACCGTCGGGCTGTAAACGGGCACATAGACAACCTGCGGATTGGCCGGCTCGACAACGATGATCGTGCCCTGCCGGGACACGGTCTGCTGCTGGGTGGATCGCAGGTTCCCCGCCGCGTATGCCCTGGCCCGGAGCTCCTGGATCGTGGCCATCACGTCCTGCTCCTGGGCAAGGAAGGCATCCCCCAGCTGCTGGGTCCAGTCGAGCCGCTCGCTCATCATGGATAGGATGTTCGGAAAAGGCACGAGGGCCTTCACGCTGGGGTCCCAATTCTGCCTGTCGAGGGCGTCGTTGAGCGCATCGGGCGGCAGATTCCTGTTGCTCTTGACCCAGCGGTCAGCCTGCACGATCTCTACGGGGTAGGTGGCCGCCATGAGGATCTGGGCCAGAAGGGAGTCGGGGTACAGGGCGATGGGAGCCAGGATCTGGTCGAGCTCCTCCTGCCTGAAAACGGGGATGTTGTTCTGTGCGAAAACCGGGACCGGCATGGCCATCAATACCACCAGGAGCCCGATCAATGCACGCTGCCATGAGCCGTTGAGTTTCATGTTTATCCCTCAATGCGATCCATCGTTCATTTACGTGCGGGCCCTGACGGGCCCCAACCGTTGCACATGATACAATATTTTTTTGATTATCGTTACCCTTTTCATAACCTGGCCTCTTCGTACGCCCTGAAAGCCCGTAAAGGGTTTATTGCGTAAGAACGTTTTACTCCGGATCTCGTTGACATCGCGAGGGGATCATGTGCCGCCGATGAGTGCAAGCCCGTTGTCGCGAAATGTTTTCCGGTAGAAATCGGCAGACAGGCCGAGATTCAGGAGGCATTCGATTTCAGCCTCCCTGGGGTGAATCAAGTTGGGAAAATCCGAGCCGTAGAGGATCCTGTCTTTGTATTTCTCGAGACTGTCGCTGCCCAGATCAAACAGATAGGGTGTGTTCGGCACGAAAGAATAGGACGTGTCCAGGTAAAGTCCCGGATGATGATCGAGCAGCCCGAGGAAGGCTTCGAATTCCAGGCCCCCCATGTGCGGGATGTTGGCGGGGAGGTTCGGGAAGCGATCCAGGAGCTTCTTGAAGTGTGCGAGGCCGACAAATGCGCTTCCCCGGACAGGTCCGGTGCCGACGTGCAGGAGAACCCTCTTTCCCCTTTCCATGATCATCTCGTAAAGCGGAAACAGTCGACTGTCGCAGGGGGATAACTGCTGGACGACACATTGCAGCTTGATCCCCAGAATCTGCGGATGGTCCAGGAGCCTCTCCGCCATTGCGAGCGCGTCGGGATCGTCCGGATGATAGGCGGCAAAACAATACAGATCCGGGATCTCTGCAAGGACCCGGAGGTTCCAGTCGTTCAGGACCCGTGCTACCCCTCTTTTGTGGGCATAGTTGGAGTAGACGATGGTCCCCACGCCGCGCTCTCTCAGGCAGGCGACACATTCCCGATAATAAAGCGGGTACTGAATCGGCCGATTCAGATGCGCCTTGAAATAGCGCCAGATCGCGTCGAAAAACCCGTCGGGAAACAGATGCACATGGAAATCAACGATCCGCCTGGGAAGCATAGACGAGGGTCCCTCTTCCTCCACTTCTGTCACTTCTCTCGCTGCGGTGTTGCCACTGCCGCTCAGCGGCGAGGCTCAGGCGGGATCCTTTCTGTTCTGATAGGACCGGAGGAGAGCCTTCAGCGTCCGTTCGCTTTCCTCGAGGGCCTTCTCGGCCCGCTTGCGCTCCGTGATGTCCTCGTAGGTGGCGATGATCCTGTTGTCCTGCAGGCTCTCGCCGATTCTCGCAACGCTCACGGAGCAGACGATATTTTTGCCGCCCTTTCGCCTGCAGGGGAACTCCGTCTTGAAGGTCCGCTGCTTTTTGAGTGTCCTGTATACATTTTTTCCGATTTGCTCATAGTCCTCATCGGTCCGGTAAAGGACCCTCGTGCCCCGGCCGATCAGTTCCTCCGGTTTCCACCCGAAGACGTCCTCCACGGCATGGTTGGCCAGAACGATGCGGCGAGCCTGCATGCCGATTACCGCGATCGGAAGCGCATCGAGAAGGGCGTTCTGCAGCGCCTGAAACTCCAGCATTTTTTCTGTTTCCTCTCTCTTTGCCGTAATGTCCATGGAGTTCCCGAGCGCGGCCCGCTTGCCCTTGTACGTGATGGCATGCACGGTTTCCTGGATCCACTTCACCGAACCGTCTTTTGCGATGATCCTGAATTGATAGGGCGTGGTGCTCTCCCCCTTCAGCATCTTTACGGCATTTTCCCTGGCCTTTTTCCTGTCTTCCGGATGGATGAGGAGGACGGGATCCATTCCCAGCATATCGTTCTCCGTGAACCCGCCCACTGCGGCAAACTGGGGATTGACATACCGGAATTTCCCGTTCTGCACGACATACACGCTGTCGTACGCAGTTTCCGGGATTCGGGGTCCAAGCGTGGAAAGCATCATGGACACATCGTTGGGATTCATGTCGGCGTCCTTCATTGCTGCGCCTCCTTGAGGGTCTCCAGGCGTTTTTCTGACCGTGTCTTATGGTTACGAAAGGCCCGCCATTTGTCAAGATATAAGCGGATGACCCCGCGGCACGGCGCCTCATGCGGCGCCGAAGGCGGCAAGCTCTTTCAGGAAAGCCTGAATCCGGTCTTTGACGGACTCGAAACCGGATGACTTCGTTCCGGTCTCCTCATCCATGTACAGGCTCCTGTTCACCTCGATCATGACGGACCGGACATCCGGGTTTTTCCGGTAGTATGCAGACGGCACCAGGGTGCCCGGATAGGGCGAATCGATGCCGACGGAATACCCGCTGCCGCGGACGATTGAAACAACTGCCTGAAGCAAGGCCGGCGGCGTGTGGAACGCGTCCGTCCCGATGCAGAAATCGGGGCGGTTTTCGTCCCGGATCACGTCGCACGGCAACGGCCGGCTCGGATAGCTGTGGCAATCGACGATCAGGGCCTTGCCCCTGGCCAACAATTCATCCAGGACGGCGCGACGGAGAAGCTCGTGATGCCGGACGTAATACTCCGATTTCAGAAAGCGCCGCTCCTCTTCGGACAATGCCCTGCGCAGCGGCTCGCCCAGGCATGTCCTTGTGTAAATCATCCCCTGCCCCGCCCCGGACATCGGCTCATCGCGATCGCGGGAGAAACGTTCCACGTCGACGACAAGCCTGCTGACCCCGAATATGACCCGGCGGGCGTCGGGGTGAACGAACAGTTCGTCGGTGAAGGCATCGGTGACCCGGGTACGCTCTTCCTCCAGGGCCTTGTCGTCCAGCAGAAACTGCCCCCTGAGCGCTGCGGGTATGCTCCTGGATGAGTGCGGGATATGGAGGATCATGCAATTGCCCTGGCTGCGGAGATGGCGCGGCGCCTGACCTGTTGAACCGTCAGCATCGTAGCAAACCTCTCCCCGCGAAATCCATGTAAAAAAGGGGCAGTCCCCTTTTCCCGCCCGGGGACTGCCCCTTTTTTCCTTTCACTGAAGTTGCAAGATCACGCCCGGGCAACAGCCCGTCGGGACCCGCCCCCGACATCCCGTCGCGCCGAATCCCGGTTCTTGGCGTGTTCTGAAACGGGGGCAGCTGCACCCCGCCGGCGGGATTCGATTCCGCGCTTCAGGCGTCATTTGCCGGTCGGGTCGATCGTGTACATCGTCACGGGCTTGGTGACAAAGTTTCGCATCTTGTGCTGTCCCTTGTATTCGACGTCGACCGTGTAATATATTCCGCCCGTTGCGTTGAACCCGCTGTCCTGCAGCGTGATCATCTGATTCCCGGGGCCGAGGTTGAAGTTGGTCTTGTTGCCTACCACCCGGGAGCCCTGGGTGACGAAGACGTTGACGGTCTTCAGGACGAGACCCGGGTTGCTGTTGCTGATCATGACCCTGAAGTCGATCGGCTGTCCGACGCTGAAACGCTGGGGGTTGGCTTCCATGTTCACGATGTTGACCTTGCTCAGGGCCTCCGCCAGGGAGATGCCGCGGACCGTTTTGGATTGGGACGTTGTCTTTCCCGCCGCATTGCGCACGGTCAGGACGAAGGTCTTCTCGCCGACCCAGGTAAACGGCCGCGGGGGCCCACTGTACATCTCGGCCGAGCTGCCGGCTATGGTGGCGCCGTCCACGGTGAGGACCGCCGAGGTGACGGGGCTGCCGCCGGGACCGCGGGTGACGCGCCAGTTGGCGCTGACGGGGTCTCCCTGCACGACCAGCGCCGGGACTACGTTGAAAGCCTGGATGATCGGGTTGTCCGCGACGGGCTGGGTCTTGGGGAGCCCCTTGACCGCCGCGGGCGCCTGGGGTGCGAGCTGGGCGGATGCGGTGGCGAACGGGATGGCCAAAATGCCGAGGGTCAGCAGGATCGCGAGCACTCTGACGTGTGCCTTCATGGGTACCTCCTTGGTCTGTGGTGGGGAAACGGGGGTCAGGCCTGATTATTGACATTTGAAAACCTGCAGATGTCAATGCTGAGGTCTGATCTCTTCTGCCTTCATCTTCCGGATCGCTCCTTGCGTGGTCCCGGGTGATCCATAGCGTGCAGGCAACCGACACTTCTCGTGTTTTCATGCAATCCCGGTGCCGGAATACGTCGTTTTCACCGCAGATTGACGGACGGCAACCCGTCGATATTCACCGGGGTATTGAAGAGGGGCAGTGCGCGCTCGAAAGCTGCATCGTCTCGAGTCAATCGCCCGGCCGACAGGGCTCCAGGTTCCCGGACGGCAAGAAGGCCGCCCCCGTGATGAGGGCGGCCTTCTTGCTTCCCGCTTATTCGCTGTCGGCTCTCTGCCGTTTGCTGTTATTCCCTGGCGGCTCGAGGCTCTTTCTCCTGACCCCTGAACCCGTCCTCTTCACCGCCGGCTGTTGACTCTTTTTTCCCGAAGCCTGAAGCCCGAATTCCTGTTCCTTTCTTTCTCCCCCACTGGTCAGTGACCTCTGTCCACTGACCACTGTTTTTCCCTGCTGCGCAGCAACCCGTCACGCGTTGAGTAACTTCATGGCTTTTCCGTCATGTGCCGTCTTGAGAATCATCACGCCTTTCTTCCCGTCACCGGGGCTGCCATATACGAAATGAATGTCGATGCCTGCCTTTGCCACGGCCGCGGTCACTTTTTCCAGCTGGCCGACTTTATTCGGCAAATCCACGGCAAGCGCATCTTCCAGGTGAACCATGCCCTCCATTTTTTCGATTACTTTTTTTGCCTTTGTGGGGTTGTCCGTGACCATCATGAAGAACCCGTAACCCCTTTCATAGGCGCATATCGCCTCGATATTGACATTTGCCGCTGCAAGGGCTCCCGTGACCTCCGAAAGCAACCCGATCTTGTTGGGCAGGGAAAAACTGAGTTGCTTCACTTTTCTAGCCTTCGCCATGTTCGGTCCCTCCTTTTTTATCCGAGCGTCTCGTTGATCGGCGCACCCGTTTACCCTTCTATTCAGTCCTTCACGTAGGAATGGAGCACCTCGCCCCCGGTGATCGTCATACCCATGCTGAAATGAAAAGCGCCCGTTACCTTGACGGGGCCCAGGTCGGCCACCTCCTCGAACGCCGAGGCAAAGAACTTCAATTTTCCGTCCCCGGCCCACACATCGCCGATTTTTGCGTTGGCAACCTTTCCGGCCGTTATCTCGTGTACCGCAGGCCTTGCCGGATCGTCGATGCGGGGAAGATGGCGCATGAGATAGAATTTCACAGGGGGGAGATCTTCCGCCTTTGCCTTCCGGGTAAAGACCATGGAGCCCTCCACGATTCGTTCACCATGAGCCTCGAGAATGCCTTTCACCCTGGCGCCCACCGCCCTGCCTCCCACCCTGGGGCAGAGATCGTGGAGTTTTGTCAGGTATACCTTGCCGAGTTTCTTCGGGAACCCCTGCACGAAACCTCTCATCAGGGTGAAATCGTTATCGACCCAGATGAAGGGAACAAAGTAGCCGGGCACCCCCTTGAACTGGCAGTTGAGCATGACAAAGCATTCACGGTAGACGGCCCTTTCGGGATTCACACAGGCAAGGTCAGGCTGCGCATCGCTCACCGACACCCATTCGGGAAACCAGACCATCCCCTCGCCCGGCCGCGGGCCCATCTCGAGGGGCGGCGGGATGTAGGCCCGGGCGCGCTTTTTGTCCATGGAGAACCGGATCGCCAGGATATCCCCGCCATAGTGCCACGGCGGGGAATCGATCACCGAGGAACGGCCCTTCGGGGTCAGGGGAAGCGTATAGCCCTTTAATGGAAACCTTCCTTTTGGCGCCATGGAGTTTCCCTCCTTCCATACGAGAAGTACGCAAACAGTAACAAAAAGGCGCAGTCCAAGTCAATGCAGGACCTTTCGAAAAAATGCGCAGGCGTCGGACAAACGCCGCGTCTTTTCATGCGGTCAATATTGCCTTGACATGCAAAACCGAATGTCCCTATACTTCCGTTACTCACCGCGCAATATCTGATCAAAAAATACCAGCACAATTTAAAGAACGGAGACAGGAACATGGCAGAAGAAAAAGGACTGAATAAACCGGTAAAGCTGAAAGCGGACCTGGCGGCATTCCTGGGTGCCGGCGAGCTCCCCCGTACGGAGATAACCAAAAAGTTGTGGGACTACATCAAGGCGAACAGGCTGCAAACCAAAACCGTCAACGGAAAACCGGAAAACGCCGGCAAGTTCATTGTGGCGGATGCGAAGCTGATTAAAATATTCAACAACACCAGAATAACCGGCAAGAGCGGCAAGGTCACTGACCTGACAAAGTTGAAAGAGGGCGAGACGATCGACATGATGCAGATGGCATCTGTTGTCAGTGCCAACATCGAATAGACTGAACACATAGAATGGTTAACTCGAAACAGGCGGGTCCGGCAACCCGCCTGTTTTTTGCCGGCCCCTCCTCTCCCCGCAGACAGAGCTTCTGCCGTGACGGGATAGACGAAACAGGCCGGAGAACTGCGAAGCCAATATGCAAGACCCCTGGTTTCGCCTGTAACTTCCGCCCTTTGTATCAAAGCCCATCGCCGGGTCGCAAATTTATCTTTCACTCGCTGAGGTATTCGTATATTTTTATATACGAAATCGGCATCACTTCTGTGTGTTCAGCCGCCCCCCCTTTCCATAACGGATCCTCAACGGTCTTTAGCAGTGAAGGAGGGCCCATGATTCCTCGGAAGACCATCATCCCCCTGTTCAGCGCGTTGCTCATCTTTTCTTTTTTTTCGGCGGTTGCCGATACCGGGAGAGACACCGCCACCGACCTTGCCGCGGCCCAGGATCGAACCCGCAGTGTTGAAGACCGCCTCAGCGCAATCCGCACCATGGACCAATCCGGAGACGAAAGGCATCTGGATCCCCTGCTTCGCATGCTCAGGGACCGGGGCGAAGACCGAAGGGTCCGGGCCGGGGCTGTCATAACCCTGGCGGATTCAGGCAAGCCGAGGGCAAAAATCATTGAAGCCTGCGAAGAGGTATATCGCGACCGTAAGACCGACGAGAACCTCCGCTATACGATTCTCCTCTCCCTCGGCACACTGAAAGCGACGGAGTCCCAGGCCCTTGTCGCCGAGGCCCTGTCAGGCGGTGACGACAGGATCCGCTTCAAGGCCGCTCAGGCCCTGGGCATGATCGGGGGCGATGAAGCCGTAAATCTTCTGGTGTCCCGCCTCGAAGTGGAGCGGGACCGCATGGTCCGCGCTCAAATCGTCCGTGCCCTCGGCCGCAACGAGAGCGCCTCTGTGGAGGGTGTCCTCGTGTGGGTGCTCAAAACCGACCCGGAGCCTCTGGTGCGCTACAACGCGGCCCTTTCTCTGGTCCGGTTTAAATCCCTGGGCGCGGAGGGACGGGAGGCCCTGAGGGGCGCAGGTGAGGATCCCTCGCCGATGGTGCAAAGGGGCGCGCAGGAGGCCGGCCGATGAAGAAGACCGTATTGATCCTGATTCTCGTGTCCTTCGTCTTTGCCTCTTCCGAGGTCCTGGCCCTTCAGAGGGGCGCCATCCTCTACCACACGAGCAAGGGCGACACCATCTATGGGCGGACCGCCGCGCTCGAGCTTCCCTGCTCGGCAATCCAGTTGGCCCATCGGGAGATGAAATCCGGCCATGTCGGCCTTTACATCGGCAATGAGCGCATCATCCACGCCGTAACACCGGCGGTGGAAGAAACGGCCTCGGCAAATTTCATCCCTCAACGCGATCTCGATGAGGGCTGCCGCTATCTCGGGGCGAAGGTGCCCGTCGGTTTCGATGCATGGCCCGAGGAGCAGGTGGATCAGCTGATTCTCCTGGCCCGGGAGCAGGTAGGAAAACCCTACGATATCCAGTTCCGTCATCAGAAAGGGCCGGACGAATTCACGTGCGTCGGCCTCGTGGAGTACCTCTATGAACAAGTCGGTTATAACATCACCACGGATGGATACTACTCGGGCGGTGCCGGGGGTCTGACCTACACCCAGACCTACAACTGCGAGGCCACGCTTTGGCTTGACTGGGCGGGGGTGAACACCTTCGCGGAACTCGTGGAGTTCTCGAGCTTCGAGC
The DNA here is from genome assembly GCA_002419215.1 of Syntrophaceae bacterium UBA5744. Lineage (GTDB taxonomy): Bacteria > Desulfobacterota > Syntrophia > Syntrophales > UBA2192 > UBA2192. The sequence continues at coordinate 28,630 of DIFQ01000053.1, read as the reverse complement.
ATCCGCTGGCGGATCCACTGAATGTCGGCATGATCCACGAGGACAGACGATACATGTTTTTCCCCTACACCCAGTACATGCAGGCGACGACCGTCGATGTGGCGACAGACATCCCCGTTTCCGGTGGCAGTGCTTCCGACGGGGACGGGGGGGACGACTGTTTCATTGCGACCGCCGCGTACGGGACGCCCCTGCACCCCCACCTGGGGCTCCTGCGGGAGTTCCGCGAGCGTTACCTCAGGACCAGCTCCGCCGGTCGTTTCTTCCTCTCCATTTATGAGCGACATGGGCCTTCCCTTGCCGCCCTCATCCAACGCCATGACATCCTGAAAGGACTGACCCGTATCGCGCTTCTCCCGGTCCTGGGCCTGTGTATCCTCATTCTGCACACCGGGCCGCTGCCCCTGATCGCTTTCTTCTTCGCCCTGTGCGCTCTTGTCGTCTACCGGGTCTGCCGGAGAAAACCGCTGCGGGAGGTGTAGGTTCCCCGCCCCCCCCACGCGGATGCTCTGTATGAAGGCGGCACTGTCATGCACAGAAAACTTGATATGTTCTTTGCTTCTGATCGCGACGCTGGGGTGCTTTGAAAAAGGAAACGACAAGGACGCCCTGATTGCCTGCTTGAAAAACCGGGGGAACGCGAAGCAGCCGCGAGGCCTGCCCCCGTCTGCCCCGGTCCGACCCTGCCTTCACACTCATCCAATGCCTGAGATCGGGCTCATACTTTTCGATCGGATCTTTGGCCTTTGCCCGATGGCCACATCCGCCCGACCTGTCTATGCTTTTTGTGTGAACGGAAACCGATCGACCATTCCCTCTTGAAAGGAGAGCACCATGCAACAGGTAGCCTTTTCGTTCCCGACGCTGGCCACGACGCAGATGCCGACCCAGGATCAGATCAACGCCACGGTGAATCAGGCTGCGGCCGTCATCATCTGCGCGTACCTCGAACACCTCAACAAGCTAACGGAAGTCGTCCCGCCGGGCAGCCAGAGCGCTGCGAACATATCCATCATGGGCGCATCCGAGCTCGTCACCCTCATCAACGACGTTCAGGCCGCCCTTCGCGGCATCTGAGCTGCGGGCCGTGATCATGCGCGATGCGCCTCACACCCGTGAGCGGAGAGGCAATACGGCGCCAAAAGGCCGCCCCCTCCATGGGGACGGCCTCCCTGGTTCAGAGCATCGGCTTGCCCCCTTGCGGCTTGGGGCTTGCGGCTCTTCATCCTAACGAAACAAACGAAATCAACGAAATGAACGAAATAGACGTGCTTGTCTGCGCCTTGTACCCATGGACCCATGAACCTGATCAGACACTTTTTCAGACCGGTCCCCGTTACTTCAGTTCTGATAATTTCGCCCGTGCGGCCCTGGCCTGACTGGTCTGGGGATATTTATTTATGATCTGCTGGTAGACGATCTTGGCGCTCGCTTTGTCGCCGAGTTTCTGAAATGACATGCCCTGCTTCAAAAGCGCATCAGGCACCTTGTCGCCCGCGGGAAACCCCTTTATCACCTTTTCGTATTCGACGATGGCTTTTTCGTATTTCTCTTCGATGTACCAGGTTTCTCCGATCCAGAACAGGGCATTGTCCGAATAGGTCGTGTTCGGATGCTGTTTCAGAAACTTCTGAAACTCCCCCCGGGCCTTTGCGTACTGTCCGTTCTTGAAGAGCTTGTAGCAGGCATCATACGCCGTCTTCGGATCTGTCTTTACCTCCGCGGACGGCTCTCCGCCCGTTGCTTCGGATCGTTGCCCGTGTGGCTCCTTTTTGCCGCTCCCCATGGAATCTTCGATGCGCCCGATCCGGGAGGCCAGGTCGTCCAGCCGATCATTCATAGTCTGGCTCCGGCCCATGGCGGTGAATCCCTTCTTCATCTCTTCCATCTGGCCCCGCAGCGTCCGAACCTCGTCGCGGACGTTCCCGAGATCGGCGTTGAGATTGGCCTGGTTTTCCCGGATGGCCCGCGTCGTTTCCGCGTAGTTCTTCTCGTACTGGTCGAAGCGGGCCTGGAGCTTTTCCACATCGCCTCGCTGGCCGGAGATCTTGCTGTCGGTGTCCCGTTGGGTTCTCCTGAGATTGTCGGAAGTCGCACAGCCGCCGAGCCAGACAAGGCAAACAACCGTCAGAGGAACGATCCATTTTTTCATGATGACCTCCCGGGAATCTATCCACATTTAATTTTTCGTCGAATGGACGCGCAGGCCGGAACGGATGCCGTCCGTGCAATCACGATTTACTCCGCGCCCGCTTTGACCGGCCCGCCGGTGTAGGAACCTCTGCAGAGAATGCCCGTGCAGTCCGTATGGAGCATCTCGTAAATGATCTGACCGGTGTTGTTTCTGACCTTGAAATGCCCCACGCCGTCGGCATCCCCCCCGGACAGGGCAGTCGGCCGCCAGTCCGTAAAATCGAGATTCCTTTTCCGGGCTTTCGAGCCGGCGCCGACGTTGAGCTGAGCCCGCACATTGCCGGAGGGCTCAAACAGGGCCCCCTTGTCGCAGCCCTGATGCCCCCGGGCGGTCATGCAGTGAATCTGGTCGTGATAGCCGGCGTAGAGGGTATAAAAATACGTGTCCGGATGATACCCCGGGGCGCGCCTCAGACTCAGCGGTCCCTCGGCCGCTGTCCAGCGGTTGAATCCCGCCGATGACCGGGAATCGGGATAGAAACCAAAAATATATTGATTGAAGACATTTTCGGAACCGCAGGTGGAGACAAAGGGATTCCTGTATCCTGCGGCCAGACAGGAGGGAAGGCCGCGGATGCCCCCGGCGATATTGACAAACCGGCGCACGCCGGCCCAGCCGTTTTTCCCCTGATGAAGGTTGTCCTGATACGTCAGGGCGGCAAGCGACATGGTGGCGCCCAGCGAATGCGCAACAATGTCAACCTCCTGCCTGCCTGTGTAGGCCTTGACGGCTTCGATGAAGCGTATCAGGATGTCGTACTTTTCCGGCCTGTGATAATTGGTTTTGGGTGATGCCTGCTCTCCGGCGGACAGGTAGGTAATCCCGAAGAGCTCGCAGTCATTGTAGCCGCGCGACTTGAGCTCCTGATAGACCGAGCGGGCGGGCGGAGCGTAATTCTTGACTGAGCCGGTTATCGGGGAATCCCAGTTGATCGCCGAATCGCCATTGCCGTGGATAAAAACAACTGGCGTGCGGCCTGCACGGCAGGCGCCGCCGCCAAAACCGCCAAAACCAACCTGCGGGTTGAAGCCGCCGGCATACTGAAGATCGGGCCCGTCGCATTTCGGATAGTCAAACTTTCCGCAGCTGAGCGCGAGCCCGTGCCTGTGAAAAGCAAGGACGCAAAGGAGAACGATCCATACGGATAGGTGGATGCGAAAAACCGTCTTCATCTCCCCTCCTGCATTTGCTGAAACACCACTTGAACGGGTATGCCTGCCTTCCTGAATCCAGCTCTTAATTCTTCAGCTTTCTCAACGAGATAGTCATCTTCCCTGGCCCACTCCAACTTATTCTCTTTGTAGATCCGGTTGGCGTAGGAATAATTGAGCCTGTCGATCAGGATGTGATCGACCTTTCCCGGGAGCCGCCCGATCAACCCCTCTGATTTGGGAAGAATGGGCGCGATCATGGCAAAGGTCCGAATCCCCCTTGAATGCAGGACATCCAGGGCATGAATCCTTTCCTCGATCGGAGACGCTCCCGGCTCGAAGAGTTTTCTGATCTTTTCGTCGGCGGTCGTGATGGAAAACCCCACTTCGATGTCGTTGAACCGTCCCAGGACCTCGATATCCCGCAGGACCAGGGATGATTTGGTCTGAAGGGTCACGGGCCACTGATTTTCCAGAAGAACCTCGAGACACCTTCTCGTAAGCCTGTACTTCTTTTCCGCCGCCTGATACGGATCGCAGACACCGCTGACCCAGACCCTGCCCACCCGCTTTTTCCTGATTTCCCCGGCCAGCAGCTCCGGCGCATTGATCTTGATATCGACGAACTCGCCCCATTTTTCCCTGTGGCCCGTAAACCTCTTCATGAACGCCGCATAGCAATACCTGCAGGAGTGGCTGCACCCCACGTAGGGATTGACGACATAGTCATAGACCTGCGATTTGGAAAGGATGGATTTTGCGAGAATCTCTCGGACGATCATGCGCTTCCGGTGGCGGGAGGTTCAGGGGCTCATCCGGCAGGGTGCCGGCCTGTCATTTGCGGCCATCTTTGCGATCTCTGGAACCGAAAGGCAGGAACATGGACAGAGGCTTCATGAATGCTTCCAGCTGGTTGATGAAGTTCCTCTGCATGTCGGAAGCCATCCTGTCGTAGACCTGCCCGCCCAGGGTGCCCTCGAACTCCTCCGATTCCAGTTTGCCGTTTGCAAACCGCTTTTCCTTCGAGCGGATGCGAGTCTGGCCGTTCATGGAGGATATCTCCCGGTACGAGTAGTGGAAACTGATGAAGGGGGACATTTTCTGAACAGGCTCGAGGACTTCGACCTCGCCCCTGTTCGCTTTTTCGATGTCCTTGCCGATGCCCTTTTTCGTGATGTCCTTCCGCATCCTCTTCCTGCTCCTGTCTTTCCTGTTCAATCAATGACTGCAGCGACGCTGCCGATAGGAAAGTCTACACTCCTGATTCTCAAATTGCAATGCGCCTCGTCCCCGCGCCCCGGGGTCTGTCATTGCGAGCAACAGACCCCGACTTCGTCCGGGGTTATCGATGGAAGAAACAGGCTCTCCCCTTCGCGGGAGAGCCCTTCGACACGCTCAGGGTCGTGAGCTTGTCGAACGAGGCAGGGGTGAGGGGGCCTGGAATCATTCACCCTCCCCTTTATCCCCTCCCGTCGAGGGAGGGGAAACGAGAGAGCCGTTTCTTAGGAGCACCCTGAGGGTGCGCGGCAATCTCGCCGTTCCGCACTTTCTTCTTTCACTTCCTTCACTGCCGCGCAGCAGCCGGTCACCGCCGCGATTGAATATGAATCCGCTGTTTCCAAACAGGGGTCATCGCGAGCCGAGCCTCTGGCAAACCCCTTCCATAATCTCCCTCTCCCTTGAGGGGAGAGGGTTGGGGTGAGGGTGGATTTTCCGAGGCGTGGCGATCTACGTTATCCTTCCTCGTCCCCTGTCGCTTCTTGCTCTTTTTTTTTACTCAGGCACTTTTTTTCGTTTACTGATCACCGGTCAATGCTGCGCAGCAGTCGGTCACTGCTGCAAAGCGGCCCAAATATCAATATGCAAGTCTGACCCCATCTTCACGAACGTCGCAGCAACGATCTAAGTTGCGTCACGACCCTTTCGCCCATTTCCCCGGTTCCGATCAGGCTTCTGCCTTCCTGATGTATGTCGCGGGTCCTGAGGCCCTGTTTCAGCACAGACTGGACGGCATTCTCGAGCGCCTGGGCCTCCGCCATCATCCTGAAGGAAACGCGGAGCATCATGGCCACCGACAGGATCATCCCCAGGGGGTTGGCCAGATCCTGACCTGCAATATCCGGTGCCGAGCCATGGATCGGCTCATACATCGCTGCATGATCGCCAAGACTGGCCGAAGGCAGCATGCCGATGGAACCCGTAAGAACGGAGGCTTCGTCACTCAGGATGTCACCGAACATATTGGTCGTAACAATGACATCAAACTGACGCGGATTGCGAATCAGTTGCATGGCGCAGTTGTCGACGTACATATGGGAAAGAGAGACTTCCGGGTATTCGCGTCCCACTTCGGTGACTACATCGCGCCACAACTGGGTGCTCTCGAGCACGTTCGCCTTGTCTACGGAGCAGAGCTTGCGTTGCCGTGTCATCGCCAGATCAAAGGCCACTTTGGCGATTCTCCGGATCTCCCCCTCCGTGTAAATGATGGTATTGACCCCAACCCTTTGCCCCTCTTCGATACGGATACCTCGAGGCTTCCCGAAATAGGCATCCCCTGTAAGCTCCCGGACAATCAGGATATCGACGTTCTGAACGATGTCAGCCTTCAGGGGGGAGGCATCTATCAGGTCGGCATAAGCAACAACAGGACGGAGATTCGCGAAGAGCCCCAATTTCTCTCTGAGACCCAGTAGCGCCCGCTCGGGCCTCAGTTCATGGGGCAACGATTCCCACTTCGGTCCGCCCACGGCCCCGAGCAGCACGGCATCGCTTTCCCGGGCCAGGGCCAGACTCGATTCCGGAAGGGGTGTTCCGCAGGCATCCGTCGCGGACCCTCCCGCAAGCCCCTCCTGGATCCGGAAAGAAATCCCTGATGTCTCGGAGATTGCGGTCAGGCATTTCAGTGCTTCCCGCATGATCTCCGGACTGATCCCGTCCCCGGGGAATACCGCAATTTTGAACATCATTTTGTTCATCATTTCCTTCCTTGAGATTGCTGCTTTTTCTGGGCGATGTGCCGCATCAGGCCGCCGTGCCGGATCAGCTCCTGCATGAAGGGGGGAATCGGTTCGATGGAAAGCGGTTGCGCTTCGGAGCCGACGATGATGATCTTCCCCCCACCGCCATCCGCTTCAATGTGCTGCCCCCCGGCAACACGGTCCCACAGCTCAGCCGACTCGAAGATCGGCAGGCCCATATTGAAAGCGTTGCGGTAAAAGATCCGTGCAAAGCTCCGGGCAATGACACAGGAAATCCCGGCTGCCTTGATGGCGATGGGGGCATGCTCCCGGGAAGAACCGCAGCCGAAGTTCTCACCGGCTACAATGATATCGCCGGCCCCGACTTTCCGGGCGAATTCCGGATCGATATCCTCCATGCAATGACGCGCCAGTTCTGCCGGATCGGTGGTCGTCAAGTGACGGGCCGGGATGATGGCATCCGTATCGATATTGTCTCCGAACTTCCAGACTTTTCCTCTGAATTTCATGATTGTTCTCCTTGTAAACCTAATCGGATCAAAGTGAATCGGGGCCCGCGATCCTCCCCAGAATGGCCGAAGCGGCGGCAACGGCCGGGCTCGCCAGGTAGACCTCGCTTCCCGGGTGGCCCATCCGCCCGATGAAATTCCGGTTCGTGGTGGCGACGGCCCTTTCCCCGTCAGCCAGGATTCCCATGTAGCCTCCCAGGCAGGGGCCGCAGGTCGGGGGGCTGATCACCGCCTTCGCGTTGAGGAAAATCTCGAGGAGGCCCTCCTGCAGGGCCGCACGGTAGACCCCGGGCGTGGCGGGAATGATAATGAGGCGGACATGGGGGGCAGCCTCTCGTCCCTTGAGGAGCCCGGCAGCGATGCGCAGGTCCTCGATGCGCCCGTTGGTGCAGGAACCAATAACGACTTGATCGATCCGAATCTCGCCGACTTCGCTGATCCCCCGGGTATTCGACGGCAGAGGGGGGAAGGCAACCTGCGGTTCGATCCTGCTTACATCCACGTCCAGGATGCTCGCGTAGACCGCATCCGGGTCGGAATCATAGAACCGCCATTTTCGTCTCGCCCTCTCCCTGACGTAGGCCTCCGTGACCGCATCGGGGATGAATATCCCGTTTTTCGCCCCCGCCTCGATGACCATGTTGGCCATCGTGAACCGATCCGCCATCCCGAGGCGGGCGATCGTGTCGCCCGTGAACTCCATGGCCCTGTAGCGAGCCCCGTCCACGCCGATCCGGCCGATAATGTACAGGATCAGATCTTTCCCCGAGACCCACCTGCGAAGGCTTCCATGCAGGACGATCTTCATGGACTCGGGCACCTTGAACCAGGCTTCCCCCGTCAGCATGACCGCCGCAAGGTCCGTGCTGCCTACCCCCGTGGCATAGGCTCCGAGAGCCCCGTAGGTGCAGGTATGGCTGTCGGCGCCGATAACCAGATCCCCCGGCAGCACCAGTCCCTGCTCGGGAAGGAGAGCATGCTCGATCCCGACGGTGCCCCCCTCGAAGGAGTGCGTGAGATTCTGCTCATTGACGAAGTCCCGAAGGACCTTGCACTGGGCAGCCGACTGGATGTCCTTGTTCGGGGTGAAGTGATCAGGTACCAGGATCACGCGGTCCCGGTCAAACACGGCGGTCCCACCCGCTTTCCTGAACTCCTCGATGGCAAAAGGGGCCGTGATGTCGTTGCCCAGGGCGACGTCCACCCTGGCATTGATCAGCATCCCGGAATGGAGCTCCTTCAACTCCGTGTGTTCACGGAGGATCTTCTCTGTTATCGTCATTCCCATAGGGGTTTGATATCCTTTCTTTTCACAAAACCATTATTTTATATCATCTCGGCCTTGCGATTACGAGACCGGAGCCACTCGAGCCGATTCAGGGCGTTGATGTAGGCCCTGGCAGAGGCAACGATCACGTCGGGATGGGCGCCGCGGCCAAAGACACTGTGTCCGTTGTACTTGAGCTGAACCGTCACTTCCCCCTGAGCGTCCGTCCCGCCGGTGACGGCGTTGACTGCGTACTTCTCCAGGTAGTAATCGGTATGGGTGATCTTGCGGATTGCAGCGAAGGTGGCATCCACGGGGCCGACCCCGAAACCGGCTTCCTGGATGAGCTTGCCGTCTATCTCCATCTGCATCGTCGCAGTGGGAACGGCCACATTTCCGCTGACCACGTTCAGGTAGACCAGCTTGTACTTATCCTCCGCACGGAAGATCTCCTCGTGAATAATGACCTCCAGATCCTCGTCATAGATTTCTTTCTTGACGTCGGCCAGCTCCTTGAAACGGGCGAAGACCCGGTCGAGCTCCGCCGACGCGAGGCTGAACCCCATCTTCTTGAGGTGTTCCTGGACCGCGTGGCGGCCCGAGTGTTTGCCCATCACCAGATGGGTGTCCGAATAGCCTACCGTTGCGGGCTTGATGATTTCGTAGGTGGTCTTCTCCTTGATCATTCCGTCCTGATGGATACCGGACTCGTGGGCGAACGCGTTGGCGCCCACGATGGCCTTATTGGGCTGCACGGGAACGCCTGTGATCTGGCTCAACAGCCGGGAGGTCGGGTACAGGTGTTTGGTTTGGATACCCGTATGGTAATGCAGCAGATCCTTTCGCGTCTCGATGGCCATGACTACTTCTTCCAGGGCCGTGTTTCCGGCCCGCTCGCCGATCCCGTTGACCGTGCATTCGATCTGCCTGACGCCATGCTTCAGAACAGCCAGGGAATTGGCGACGGCCACACCGAGATCATTGTGACAGTGCACGGATACAACGACATCCCTGAGAATTTTTACCTTGTCGAACAGATATGCCATCAAGGCGCTGAATTCATCGGGCAGGGCATACCCTACCGTGTCGGGAATGTTGATGGTCGTGGCTCCCGCGGAGATGACTGCTTCAACAACATCGCAGAGGTAATCCCAGTCCGATCTCGTGGCATCCATGGGGGAGAACTCGACGTTGTCTGTGTAACCCCGAGCATGGGCAACGGCGGCTATGGCCTCCTTCAAGGCCTGTTCTCGCGTCTTTTTCAGCTGATGCTTCAGGTGAATATCCGAAGAGGACAGGAATGTATGGATCCGCGGGTTGGCCGCCTCCCGGATGGCCTGCCAGGCCCGATCGATATCTTCGGGATTTGCCCGGGAAAGACCTGCAATCTGGCAACCCCGGATTTCCCGGGCGATCTGCTGGACGGAAAGGAAATCCCCCTCGGAAGCCACAGGAAACCCGGCTTCGATGATATCCACACCCAACTTTTCCAGTTGCCTGGCGATGCGGAGTTTTTCTTCCGGATTCATGCTGCATCCCGGCGACTGCTCACCGTCCCTCAGGGTCGTGTCAAAAATCATGATTCTTTCGTGCTTCTCTTTTTTCATGGCTTCCCCCTGTGAAAATAAAAAAAGGCCATGGGGTTTGCCCATGGCCTTCAGGTAACTCTTTTTGCTTACTCTTTTACGGATTCCCTGATACCGATGGGCGGCAAATATGGCTGGAAAGGCCCAGGAGGGTGAGGCCCAGAAGGGTAAGCAATTCGTTCATCCCGGTCTTTCCAATCATGATACTGCCCATCATTATCGCTATGTATTCGTTTGTATGAAAATTACTACACGGAGGCATTCCGATTGTCAAGCATAAGTTGGCCACACATGATGAACAAACGAATATTTCATACAGTCATCGATTGTCATCTTGAAGCAACTGCACCTTGCAGATGACACATTTTTCCGTCTGCTGTTGGCTGCTTGCTCGTTGCAGGCCCCTGGCCACTTGTTTTAACTCAGGCACTTCTTCGTCTTTTTACTGACCACTGGCCACTGCCGTAAAAGCCTGGTCAGTGTGCGAGCCTGAACCCCTTCTTCACTGGTCACTGACCACTGCTGCGCAGCAGCCACACCCCAGTCTTCACAGTTCGAGCAGAATCTTCCGATAGAAATCCTGTTCCCGCTCCAGGAGCTTCTCCAGAACCGGCGTGGCGGGGGAGAAGTCCGGTGCCTCCCCTTCGCTGATCTGCCGGAATACCGCAGCCACATCGTGATAGATACCCTCGATGACGGCCAGTTCCTTTGAAAGGCCCATTCTCTGAAGCGCCGGGTAACGCCCTTCCTGCTCCTCCAGGAACTGCCGGTAGAGGGTGCGGAAGCCGGCACCCCCCGTTCCCCGCCGCTCGATGACCTGGTAGGTGAAGCGCGCCGACCACTCCCAGTCCGCGACGTCCTTCCAGCCGGGCAGACCCCCGATGAGCGCCTCCAGCGACCGGACGCCGTAAGCGAAGGGCAGCCCCGGGATGCCGTTCAGATTCTCCTCGGCCCACCGGCGGATGGCGCCCTGCACCACGGCCTCGTCGATGCGGAACCCGGAGAGTTCCTCGAGGACGAAGAACCTGTTGTTGATCACGTAGGGCTCAAAGCCGCCGCTCCGCGCACGCTCCATGTCCGCGGTCGCCACGGCGAGCATATCCGGGCGGAGCGTGTCCGAAACGTAGAACTCGTCCCTGTCGTCGTCATAGCCGCAGATGACCACGGCGTGGCCGGGGAAGCGCTGGTCGGTGTTGAAGTAGGGAAGAAACGCGATGTCGGTCTGGATGAGGACCGGCAGGCCCCGGGCAACCGACGCCTTTGCGAGCCGGGTCGCCTCGGCGGCATCCTCCGTCTCCCGCCACTGGAATTTCAGTCCCGCCGTCCGGAAGAAGTTTTCCTCCAGGGTGGTGTGGCGCACGTGGACAAGCCGGGACGGGGGATAATCACAGAGCAGGTGGAAGAATCCCGGCCCCCGCCCCAGGCCGATGACGGCGGGCTCGCCGACCTGGATCCCCCGGAACGCCAGGACGTTGCGGATGGCGCTCGACGCGCAGTGAAATCCCGGTTGATGACGGTAACCCGGGATGATCTTCCCATCGGACATGATTCCCCTCCCGCCGTGAATGCTTGCGGGAATCTTCCGACCACGGGTTCATGGTCACGAAAGACGGGCCATAAACGAGATACGGTTCTGAAAAAGATCAACTCGGCCGCTCTTCGATTTTATACTGTTCCGTGAGAAATCTCCCGGACGGCTCCCCTTCGGCCTGGGGGCTTTGCTTCCTCGCGTCGTCCCGGGGCTTCGATAGCCGCACCGCCAGTTTGACGGCCGCCACGGGTAGAAGGACAACCCCTGCAGCCACAATGGCCGCCAGGCAGACGATCCCGGTCAATGCTTTTTTCATGTTCCGACCCTCCCTGCACTTCGTCTCTTTCATAACGCTCGACCCATAACGCATCTTCACTGGAAGAAACACCCTCTCCCCTTTGCGGGAGAGGGCTCTTTCCAAATTTTCCCTCTCCCCCTCGCGGGAGAGGGCAGGGGTGAGGGGGTCTTGAAATCATTCACCCTCCCCTTTATCCCCTCCCGTCGAGGGAGGGGAAACGAGAGGGCTGTTTCTCAGGAGCACTTCTACGGGCTCAGTGCGCGACAATCTCGTTTTGCGGTTGTTCATTCTTCCTGAAGCCCAATGCCCGAACCCCTGCCCCTTTTTTCTCCCCCACTGGTCACTGGTCACTGCCGCGCAGCGGCCTACCGGGTCCCCAGGATCGCATCGACTTTTTCCTTTCCGTACTGCCCGGCGACCTCGCTGATCACCGGCTGCATGGCACGCCTCCATGCGGCCTTGTCGATGTTTTTCTCCACCTTCATCCCCCTGTCGGAGAGCTCGGCAACCTGCTTTTCCTCCGTGTCCCTTCCCAGCTTGCGTTGATACTGGGCGACTTCCCGGGCCGTCTTGAGAAGCATCTCCTGATCCGGCTTGGGCATGGACTGCCATTTTTTCAGGCTCACGATGAGGACTGCCGGGGAATAGACATGCTGGGTAAGGGACAGGTATTTCTGAACTTCATTGATCTTGGCCGAATGGATCACGGCGACCGGGTTTTCCTGTCCGTCGATGGTCTTCTGCTGCAAGGCCATGTAAACTTCCCCCCACGCCATGGGGACAGGGTTTGCGCCCACCGCCTTCCAGGCCGCCATGTGCACCTTGTTCTCCATCGTGCGGATCTTCAGGCCCCTGGCATCGGCAGGGACCCTGACCGCCCTCCGGGAATTCGTCAGGTTCCGGAAACCGTTTTCCCAAAAAGCCAGGGCCTTGAACTGGGCCTTCTCCAGATCGTCCAGGAGCTGCTGTCCGACGGGACCGTCCAACACCTTGTCCACGTGTCCGTAATCATTGAACAGGAACGGGATGTCCAGGATCCCGATGGCGGGATTGAATCCGCCGATCGGTCCCGTCGAGCCGACATAGACATCGATGGTGCCCTGCTGCAAGGATTCGAGCAGCTCCCGTTCGCCCTTGCCGAGCTGGCCGTCCGGGTAAACGGTCACCTGGATGCGCCCATTGCTTCGCTCCTTGACGAGCTCTGCAAATCTGGTTGCCGCCTGGTTGTAGGTGTGGCTCGCAGGAGTCAGGGAGGCGAGTTTCAGCTGGGCCTTGAACTCCCCCTTGTCCGCCTTGTCCGAGCCTCCCATGCAACCGCTCACGTTCAGAAGGACAAAACACGCGAGGCCAAAGATGCCGATTTGCTTGATCATGACAGTTCCCCCCCTTTGATAGTTATATGGAATGGTACAATTTTACAGCTCGATTACAATAGATATTTTCACGGGGCCATCAAAGATTTCAACGTGACGGAGCCCCCTTCTTCACGGCTCACCAGCCACCGCCTCTCATGAACATGAATCCGCTGTTTCAAAAACGGGGTCATCGCGAGTCGAGCCGCGCGAGGCGTGGCGATCTACGTTATCCTTCCTCGCCCCTTGTCCCTTTTTCCCTTTCACTCAGAAACTTCTTCATCGTTCACCGGCCACTGTCCACCGGTCACTGGTCACTGCTGCGTAGCAGCCTGTCACTGCCGCTTAGCGGCCGGCAAGGCCTGCCCCCTCATCCCACCCGGAAGGATGGTCTAGAATCCCAGCCAGCGGGTGTTCTTGTCGAGGGATTCACGACCGTTCACAAGGGCATTCGCGGGAAAGTCCCAGTCCGGATATCCGATGGCGATGGCAATGATGATCTTCTTGTTGTCCGGTATTTGCGCGATCTCCCGCACTGCCTCGGGATACAGCACCCCCTGGTCTTCAATGCAGGTGCCGAGCCCAAAGTGGAGCGACGCCAGGCAAATATTCTGCATGGCCGCCCCGAGATCGAGCAGGGGCCCGCAATCGCTCAGGGACTTGTCCGTCAGAAGAAGTATGGCTACCGGCGCGTCAAAGAAACGGAAGCCCCGCTCCAGCCACGCTGCCCTTTTTTCCTTGTCGTCCCTGGAAATATTCATGAGCGCAAAAAGTTTCTTGGCCAGTTCGATCTGCCGATTCCGGTATATGCTGTCGTTCGACCAGCTGACCGCTTCGTGTTCGGGATGCGCCTGCTCTTTCCTGTTCAATTTCTCGACGACTGCAGCCCGCAGCCTGTTCAGGACATCACCCGTCAGGACAAGAAATTCCCACGGTTGCGTATTCATCGCCGATGGGGCCCTGCAGGCCGATTCCAGAATTTTGGTCAATACGTCCTTTGAAACAGGGTCGGATTTGAATCCCCTGATGCTTTTTCTCTGGTTTATCGCATCAATGATGTCCATACCGTTCCTCCTTGGGGTAAGCAGCTTGCGGCTTTCTTCCCGGATTCGGACTCCCGAAGCCCGATTCCCGCTTCTTTCACTGTCGGCTGTCTGCTGTATGCTGCTGGCTCTTTTTTTCTGACTCCTGAGCCCCGAATCCCTGTTCCTTTCTTTCTCCCCCACTTCCTCCACTTCTTTCACTTCTCTCACTGCATTGTTGTCCCTGCCGCACGGCGGCCTGTCCCTTCTTCTATTCACTCTCGCAGCGGCTCGAGCAGGTCTTTCAGCGGCCGGTTGAGGTATGCTGCCTGCGCAAGCGATTCTCTGGTCTTCATATATTCCGACATGTACTTTCTTGCCCGGGGGATTTTCGAGAGGACGGCTTCGCCCGGCACCTCCAGGGTCAGATCCGCTTCGGCACGGATCGGGTGCAGGCGGGTGTCAAACATCTGCTCACGAATCTCCAGTTGCGCCACCCGGACCGGCACGGCGCGCTCTGCGCCCCAGACGAACAGGCAGAAGGAGGAAGACGCCCCGGGACGCTTTGGGCGGTCCTGTCCGTCGCCCTGGAACAGAAGCAGCTCCAGCGCCGCCAGCTCGGGCAAAAGCCCGCTTGCGAGAGCGGCGGGCTCCTGCTCCGGCCTTTCAAGGACCTGCGTAGCATCCAGTGTGAGCGTGAACCGGATGATCTCTCTCGGCGCCTCGCCCGGGCCTGCCGGCTCAAGGGTTCTCCGAAGGCTCTCGGGATTGTATTGAAAGGCGACCGTCCGGCCCTCTCGCGGCAGGCCGCGGCCGAACTGGATCAGTGCACCCTTGAGGATTTGCGGTCTTTTCGGGTTCTCCATAAATTGCCCCTTGTCACGCAGGCTCGGTGAAGGAGGGCTCCGCAGGCTCCTGCACCGCGTAATCCCGCTCCCACCCTTCGTGGACCAGGGTGATCTTCTGGATGGCCACGCCGGGGTGGTTCGCATCCAGTGCGGGCAGGGCTTCATACTCCGACACCCAGCAGCGGTAGATTTTGTAGGCGATCGCCAGCTGCCCGGCCTCGTTGTAGAATTCGAGGACGACGTCCTTGCGGAAATCGCGGAGCGAGACTTCCGAGCCCAGGCCCGCACCGTAGTTCCAAACCTTGTTGGCCCATCGCTCGAACTCCCGGTCGTGGGTCACTCCTCTCTCGAGCGTGATCGGTTCGTACTCGGTCAGGCCCGGGGACTTGCGGGTGCTGCTCGGGTCTCCGCCTTCGCGATGCTGGAGAACCTGCGTCCTTCTGACCAGTGCGCTGACTTTGCTCACCCCCGCCACGTATCTTCCATCCCATTTGACCCTGAACTTGAAGTTCTTGTAGGGATCAAAACGTTCCGGGTTGACGGTGAATTGTGCCATAAAGGTCTCCTCCTCTCTTTCCATGGTTTACATCATGGCGTCGATGGGACCGGCTGCCGGCGGACACAAAAATACCCCGCTCTCAGCCGAGCAACGGGGTCTTGGTCGTCGATCCATCGCATCCCTCCCTTGTGTCAGAGGGTCATTGCAGCCTTATCTATACGCCACCCATCCAATGCATGATGGTTTTATAATGCTTAAACCCTTGAATATCAAGAGATGTCTTGCATACCCCTTCAGCCCCCTCCTGCCGGCAGCCGGTCATTTCTCTTTCACAGGCCAGCAGCCGCCTACATCACGCCGCGCCTTCCAAATATCAATATGAAAGTCTGACCCTGTCTTTTTTACGGGAAATAGACTCGAGGCGCTTGCGGGAAGCAGAAAGGGCCAACACAGCATCCGGATCAACGATCAGTGGCGGATCTGTTTCCACTGGAAAGATAATGACGCCCACGACGTGGAGATCGTGGATTACCATTGAGGAGAAGCCATGAAGACAAAAAACTGCCCCCCATTCACCCCGGTGAGATCCTGCGCGAGGAGTTCCTCGAACCGATGGGGATCAGCCAGTATCGACTCGCAAAGAGCCTTGCCGTCCCCCCGAAGCGAATCAACGAGATCGTGCACGGCAAGCGGGCGATCACCGCCGATACGGCGATCCGGCTGTCCCGTTACTTCGGCACGTCGTCGCAGTTCTGGATGAACCTGCAGGGTCATTATGATCTCGACGTGGCAGAGGACCGGAGTGCCGACCGGATCAGGAAGGAAGTCCGTCCCTACGCTGCGTAACACCCACCGCCTGGCTCAGGGCATGGGCGAGGGAAACGGGCCTGTCCCTTTTCCTCGCCCCGTCAAGAAATCATAGTGCCCGAATATCAATATGAAAGTCTGACCCCGTTTTTTTTCGGCCCGATTTTTCCAGGGCCTCCCTGATCATATTCTCCGCTTTCATGACGATTTCCTCCACGGTGAGGGTGCCCGGTGCAATCGGGGCAAGGACCGTAAGCGTGATCCTGACCCCGAAAGACATGGGGTACAATCCCTTTTTCGTCAGTTCGTACGTGCCGTCGATGGCAAGCGGAACGACCAGCGCGGAAGGAGATGCTTTCAACAGGGCATCGACTCCTGCGGGAAGGAACGCCTTCATTTTCCCGTCTCTTGTCCGGGTGCCCTCGGGAAAGATGACCACGGCGTAGCGATTCTGTTCTATGTACCGGCCCAGCTTTCCGATCTCCCTGACGGATTGCAGCGGTTTGCCCCGGTCGATCAAGGCCGATCCGCCATGCCGTAAATTGTAGGATATGCTCGGGATGCCTTTCCCCAACTCAATCTTGGCAATGAACTTCGGGTGATGCTTGCGAAATCCCCATACGATAGGCGGAATATCGAACAGGCTCTGATGGTTGGAAATCAGGATGATGGGCCGGTCCTTGGGCAGCGCTTCAAGACCCCTGAACGAGATACCCGTCCCCAGGATGAACAGGCTTTTGATGATCAGGAGATTCAGCATATCGACTGATTTCTTGTGCGCCCCATACCCCCCGATGCTCCTGCAGATCATCTGCACGGGATGGAAGACAACAAGCAGGAGCCCAAAAACAAGAAGGTACAGGGGCGTCAGCAGGTATCCGAGAAATTTCGCGACGATTGTATTCATTGAATGATCAAATACCCTTCCGGCCAAAAGGCCACCCTCATTGAAAGGGCGGCCATTTCAGCTGTCCGTTGACTGAAATCCCCCTGAGAAAACCCCATTCCCTAATCTTCCTCTCCCCGCCGAGGGAGAGGATTGAGGTGAGGAATGTTCCCCGCACCTTCTTTCACCCTCACCCTGGCCCTCTCCAACAAGATGAAGGAGAGGCATTCACCCTCACCCCGACCCTCTCCCCTCAAGGGAGAGGGAGATTAGGGAAGCGGCCTCCAGAGGGAGAGGGAAATTGAGGTAATGTTTCCCATAGGAGGGCCGGGGAGGATTTTAAGGAACTGTTCTTCAATCGATAACCCCTTCCCCGGACGGGGTCCGTGGCTCCTAAGAAACAGCCCTCAAGTTTCCCCTCCCTTGACGGGAGGGGATAAAGGGGAGGGTGAATGATTTCAAGACCCCCTCACCCCTGCCCTCTCCCGCCAGGGGAGAGGGAAAATTTGGAAAGAGTCCTCTCCCGCGAAGGGGAGAAGGTGTTTCTTCCATCGATAACCCCGTCCCCAGACGGGGTCAGGGGCTCGCAATGACCCGTTCAAACCGCGTTTCTGCTTCTTATCGCCGGATTCGGGTTCCACTGCTGTTAATCCGACAAGGGGACCCCATTCTCCTCACACCAGTGCCGGAGGGCCTGCTGCTCTCGCTCATTCTCAAACCGATACCAGGTCTCAAGCAGATCGTTTGATGCAAGAAACTCTTTGAAGCGACCGTAAGCCCCCCTTCGTGTGAACATGTCACGCACCTGGTGACGGGCATCGGGTCGGTTGACGTCGACAAACTCGTAGACAAGCGATTGGCCCAGATCAAGATCATTCTTATGGGGAATCTCTATCATTTGATCCCAATTCATCTTTTTGCCGTCGAGTTCGTCAATGCCCGTCATCTCCGACTGATAAAAAATCTCTCCCGTCTCCACGTTGAGGTAAGCGGCACTGGTTCCGTAAGGCGCGGCGCTCACGAAATGAAATGCATTTTCTACATCATCAAAGCTGACCCCGGCCATCTTACTCCCCCCCATGCAGCTGCCATTTGCAGTCTGCTCTCTTTCCGAGGCCCGTTTTTCCTCCCCCACTGTTCACTGCCCACCGGTCACTTTCTTCTTTCACTCAGACACTCAAGCCCTCAGACACTTAGACACTTCTTTGTCCTTGCTGCGAAGCAGCCCGCAAGACCTGCCTCCTTCTCACATTATTCCTTCGGAAAGACCTGTCTCACTTCATAATTGAACTGCCTGAACAAGGTGGCGCCGGGTTCGCCCTCTGCCCGGTTCACAAAGACATCTGCAAGAGCGCTGTAATACCAGTTCTGGGAGTCCTTTGCCCTGCGAAACCGTTTCCATACCGATTCGCCGAATCTCTCGTAGTCTTCCTTGATGCTTCGAATGTTATCCAGCTTGTCGGCGCAAGAGAGAAGAAGCGCATCCATGGGCGCCGTTTTCAAATATTCGATGGTGTGTCTCTTTCGGTTTTCCCAGGTGTCCGATTTGTCGGGTTCAGACGCTGCCTCCACAAGCCTGACCACTTTCTCTCCAAACGACCTGCGGATGTCTTCGAGAGTGATCGAGGTGTCTTCGACCGTGTCGTGCAGCAAGCCCGCGACGATGACCTCTTCCGTACAGTCATACTCAATGAGAATCTTGGCTACACTGATGAGATGGACGATATAGGGTATCCGTGTTCCCTTTCTGAAGTGATCCCGATGAGCACGAGCCGCATATTCAATGGCGTCGAATATCATGGCCGAGTCTGCGTTCATCGTCACCCTCACCCCCTTGTCTTTCTGTCTTTCCTGGGTCAAATCTATGCGGGCTGTTGCCCAAATCTCTTTTCTTCATAATGCGCTTGAGCGGGATTCTGGATAGCGAAGTTAGGCGCGTTTTGGTTAACCGCTCTTCGCGAAGCGAAACGCCCGCAGCGCAAACTGTTTGAGCCCGAAGGGCGAGTTTTTGCGCCTGCAGTGAAGCAAGCGTTAGAGCGGTCCAAAACCGTCTATTCGCAGGAAGAATCTTGCTCAAGTGCCTTGGGGCAACAGCCCGTTTATCCTTGACTGATCCGTCTTTTTATTTTCGCATGCAGAGACTTGACTCCCGGATTCGCCTCCGTCAGCATCTGAACCCGTTTCCGGCCGATGCGGACGGCGCTGTAATCGATCCCCGGCATCGTCCGATCTCCGGCTGCTTCATCCTACCATAACGGTAATGCAACTCCATCAGAATCCCGCGCCCGGCTCGGGAAAAGGGGAATGTCCCCCTTTTCTCCCCTGTCCCCGACAACATCCCATCGGAAGGAGGGGACTCGTCATGGCCTCCGGCAATGCAGAAGTCTACATTCCTCATTCCCAAAATGCAATGCGGCGGAAATATCCGGTTCGAGGGGCGCGATTATGGTGTATAGTGCGGCCTGAAAGCGGGTGTGCCGCCGCTTCATCGCCATCGGAAGGAGGGGACTCGTCATGGCCTCCGGCAATACGGCAACATCTCCGGGGCGCTCCCTCTTCTGCTGCCTCCTTGCGCTGTTCCTCGTCTTCCCGGCCGTTTGCACGGCCTACCAGCAGCGATTGATCCTCTCCGTGGAGGATGGGACCTGTTCGCTCCGCGTGGAAGCCGACGACCAGGCCCGCATGCTGAGGCTTCGAGTCCATCCCGGCCCCCCCGCCTGTCATGCAACGAAAGAGTCCGTGCAGACGATCCTGCGAGCCGTTTTCCCGGACCCGCAGAAGCTCCAGGGGGTCTATACCTCCCTGTACCTTGGCCGGCTTGTCGACTATCCCTGGCTGTCCGAGTACCTTGCGGTTACGGCCTATAACGACCCGCAGTGGGACCGGAAGAAGGGAAAGCCCGTGTCCATGAACCTCTACAAATACGTCCCGGCCATTCTCTCGAACAGGGATGTCACGGCGCCCTTCGAGGAGGCCTTCGGTGACAGCGGCTACACGATCAAGTCGGCGATCGTCGAAAAGGTGCTGGTCGGGCGCTTCCGGGATGTGCCCCTGTACCGGGGAAAGGATTTGCCGGGAAAGGTGCCCTTCGATGCGATGGTCTGGTTCAACCTCGAGAAACGATAAGGCTCTTCATCGGAGTCGCTGAAACCCCGCGGCGGGCAAACAAACGGCGGTGAGCATGGCTTTCCTGTCCTTCCTCTACAAGTACGGCATCTGGATCTCCGTGCCGGTGTTTATCCTTTCGGTCCTGCTGCTTGTCCGATGCATCACCGGCGTGATCAAGGCGGAGAAAGAGACCCGCCTCGTCAGCCTCCCCCTCCTCGACCGCCAGGAGATCGACTTTGCCCTGGAAGGCAGCGTGGTCCTCTGCATGGAGGGGCCCATCTTGAGCCGGCGATTTGCGAACCTGGAGTATGAGCTGACGGGCCCCGACGGGAGGGTGGTGCGGAGCCGGCCTGTCCTGTTCCGATCATCCACATCCGGTTTATCGAAAGCGATCATGGAACTGAGGGTCTATGAGATCGCCCAGCCGGGCCGCCACGTATTCGAGAGCCGGGGCCCGGGGGATGAACGGCCATCGGACACGGAGCACCGGATGGTCTTCACCCGGCCCCATCTTGCCCGCAGCATGGCCTTCGTGCTCGGCATCGTCTTCTCGGCAATGCTGACCATCGGGAGCCTGGTTCTCTTCCTGATGCGCGTCGTGGGAGTGAAATGACCCGGGGATTGAATGAATAAAGGATGCTCCGGGGGAATAACTGTGCCTGGCTTTTCAAGATTCAGCTGCTTCTGCATCAAATGCGGTATCGTGTCGGCTTTGCAGCTCATCTGCCTTTACAAAGGCTTCCTCCGCTTCGCTGATTTCGAGTGTCGCGAGGCGTTCGGTCACAGTTCGTACAGCGTCAAGACCGACGCGCATTCTCCTCAATATCAATCGCCTGGCGTCCCCTCCATGGGTCTTCACATTAATAAGTTCCCACGCTTTCTGTGCCTGGTCGCTTACCACGAATAGTCCCCGGAATGTCGGATCATCTTTGAAGATACGTTGAATAACCCTGCGCTCCGCAGCTTTACGCAATTCATCCAAGGATGTGCGCAGATATACTATTTTAAAGCCGTCTTTTTCCGCTAACAGGGTGGGCTGGCCAATCAGCAGTGAGCGCGCAACATCAGGCCAGTTTACCGTTGGCAGCGCGCTGGCGGCATAGTCGTGATTTAAGACATCGCAGAACAGCCTGCGCGCATGCTCCACGGTGCGAAAATCACGCAGGAGCCCTTGAATAATCAGCATTTTAGAAAGCGTATCGGCTTTCTTCAGGGCAATGGGTTTGGCTGCAATGCCAAGATCTGATGTTGCTATCCCTCCTGTGCACGCACAATTTTTCTTCGGTTTTAGTTCCGCACAGGTGTTTGGCCACAAGGCAACATTAAGATTATCAAATGCGCGGAGCACTCGATCCTGGGTCAATCTGTTGGCAACATCCACCGCCAGGCGATCCACGTCTTCCTGATGTTCCCCAAGCGCTTCACCTGAACAGAAGGAGAATATATCGGTGACCTCTTCCCTGGAGATCGTGCCGTCGGGAAGACGCCAATCGCCGGATATCGGAATCTCCGAGTGCCCGCCGAACCAGTTATCGAAATGTTCCTTGACCGCTTCGATAACGTTCGACCGAAGGTTCTCAGGCAGGATTCCGGTGCATATGCAATGCGAAGGGATATAGAGATCGACTCTGTGATTCATTATGATAGGTTCAGCCATACGAGGCATTTACCAACCTCCCGCCACAAACGAATGACAACTTGAATTCAGATGACTGAAGCAAAAAGATTCATCCAACTAAAACATAGATGCCCGAAATAAAAAAGCCCGACAAAGTGCAAGTTCACCTCGTCCGGGCTTGTTGTTCCCGCAGTATTCTCAATGTCCCCTCCGGAACAGAGCGTCTCAGTGGTTCCCTTCCCCAGTACGACTCCTCTTCCCCTCCGGCGCTTTGTATAAAGCTAACGCATGGATATGTCAAGTAAATGCTCGTCTCCGTATCTATTTTGAGTGGATGCTTTGGGGTCAGGTCTTGTATTTAACCATATCTTGTTTTCTTACATTCGAGAACATCGGTGAATTATGTTGAAATACAATACCTGAGCCTACAACCCTCAGCTGTTCAGGTGGGTTGCCGCTTTCCGTTTCTTGCCCACCGACTGCCGGATCGCTTGGAACTTCGTCAGGAGGGCGAAAGCGTCGTCTTCTGCAGCCCTGTAATTCTCCGATTCAATTTTTTCTTTCAGTTGCTCCAGGAAGGGGAACATGATCTCGAACGTCCCCTCGACAAACCCGAAGAACTCGACGATCTGCATGAGAAGAATCGTGACCGCCTCGAAGGCCTTGTCCTTGTCTTCCGCCTGGATGGCCGAATGCAGGATTTCCGTTGTCTCGATAAGAATGTCGATGGTCCTCATGGCTTGAACCTCCTCCCGAAAAAAAATTACCCCGCGGCCGAACAAACGTCACCGCGGGGTTGACGGCTGTTTAGCACCTTGTTTGACGGCGGCTGCAAGTTGCCCTAAATCGACCCGCCGGAACCGGTTGTCAAATAACGAAAAGCCCGCGCCAAAGGCACGGGCTTGAAATTCTTTCCATCGGCCTTTAGCACATTTGTAGAGCGGAGCAAGTAGCTTCTAAATCACCGCTGTTGAGAATAAATATCCTGATCCCGTTTGAAAATCAACCCGAATTTGCCTCCACGAAAACCTTCATGAATTCCCTCGTCACCTCGCCCAGCCTGTCATCCAGGATGCTGTATACCTTCCCGGTGATGTGTTCCGGGAGAGGGCCGTAAAAGCCATGGGCGATGCCGCCCGTGATGCAGGCGAGCGTGTCGCTGTCGCCGCCCAGGGAGACGGCCTTTCGGATCGCGTCCTCGAAATCCCTGGATTCGAGGAATGCGGTGATCGCCTGCGGGACCGTCCCCTGGCACGATACGTCGAACGCATACGTCGGCCGGATTTCGTCCAGGGTCAGGGAGAGATCATAGCCGAATCGGCTTTCTAGGGCGGCCTTGATCTCCTCCTTTGAGCTGCCCTTCCGGGCAAGAAACACCGCGGCGGCCGTTGCCTGGGCTCCCTTGATCCCTTCCGGGTGGTTGTGGGTGATTGCCGTGAAACATTCAGCCCGCTCGAGCACCTCTTCCAGCGTATCGTAAGCAAAGCCCACCGGGCTGATCCGCATGGCCGCCCCGTTGCCCCAGCTGTTGTAGGGCCTGCTGTCATCAGAACGCGCCCACTGAAGAAAATATGAACCGTAACCCGCGTTCGGGTATCGCCGGTAGTATTCTTTCATCGTCCGGCCGTAATCCTTGCCCTGAAGGATGGCGTCCGCAAGGGCTACCGTCAGGACCGTGTCGTCCGTGAATCTGCACCCGGGGGAAAACAGTTCGAAGTCCTCCGTCTTGATGGGTCTGAACTCGTACACGGACCCGATGATGTCCCCTGCGATGGCGCCCAGCACGGCCTCACCCTATATTCAAGCCTGATCCCGACTTTCATCCTTCTTATCGGTCGTGAGAAGAGGACTTCGCTTCTGCTGCAGCTGATCCGATAAGGGGATCTGATTCTCCTCGCACCAGGACCGCAGGGCCTGCTGCTCTCGATCATTTTCAAACCGATACCAGCTCTTGAGCATATCCCCGGATTCAAGGAACCCTTTAAAGCGGCTGTATGCTCCCTTCCGCCGGAGCATGTTTAGCTCGGTCGTGCGCGTTCACCAGGCATCGGGGAGGCCTCGTGCGAGGCTGTGCGACACTTTCATCGTCCGGATACGCTGGTGCGCCTTGGTGTCGAAGGTGATCCAGCAGCCCATCAGTTCGGCGGCCAGAGCGGCGTAACAGGCATCGTAACCCGTCAGCCCTTTCCTCACAAAAGGGGCCGCTCGCCGTGCAAGCCCCGGCGTCATGGGCTGGCGGTAGATCCCGCCTTCCAGGATGGGCATCATGCACTCATCGAAGACGCGCGACCCATCCGGGTGAACGCGGCAGAGCACGGCATGGACCTCGAAGGCAAAGAGCTCGGGCACCGCAAACGTATCCGCCTGCTGCACCAGGCGTTCGAGCACCGCATCGGAACCGGGATGGCTCTCGGTCTCGAGGAACCAGCGGACGGCGACGGAGGCGTCGATCACCCAGATCATTTCTCGTAGCCTCTCAGCTCGCGCAGGACCTCCAGGCTGGTCTTCCGGCCGATCCTCGCGGACCGGGATGCCTTGACCTTCGCCAGCAGTTCCCTTTTCTTCTCTTCGGCCTGGTAAACCAGGAAGCGCTGTTCGAACTGCTCGGGGGTGATCATCACGGCCCTGGCCTTCCTGCCCTTGCTCACCAGGACGGGTTCTCCCGTCTTCTTGAGCTGATCCAGGATCTCCCCGAGGCGGTTTCGCAGCGCCAGCGCTGTCACTTCCTTCACGGGTCACACCTCGCTTTTTTCGCTTAGTTTAGCTCCCCGTACTATACATGTCAAGTGTAGAGTATTCTATACACTTACTCGCCGTTGCCTGTCTGCAGGCTGTACAGCCGGTGCCACACGTCCTCATACGTCCGCGCCCTTGCCTTCCCCTGCTTTGCGGCGACGGAGTCCTTGAAGTTCGGGTAATCGATGTCGAGGGCGATGTCCTTCAGGGCCTCCGCGAAGAGCTCCCGCGGGACACGCACGCGGTACCGGTAATCGGCGTAAGCACTCTCTTCGATCGCCCCGATAGACGGCAGATAACGCTCCTTCAAGTTCAGAAGATCCTGTTTCACCCGTGAACGCACGGTCAGATTCATCTCCCCCTCTTTTTTCACGATGCTGAAAAACCCGAAATCCGTCATGAGCCACATACACGGCCCCCTTTCTTACTGTTCATCTGACCCCTTCCCTTCCGAGTCCACTGATACCGCCCCTCGCCCCAGGAGCGACTCGAAGAGAGCCGCCAGCATGGCCTCCTGCGAGATGCGCCGGCAAGCGGCCTCGTGCAGCCCCTCGACGGAGATCCCGAAGGCATCCCCCTCCCCGTCGCGGCGCGAGCTGAGGACCACAGGGGTTTCGGCCAGCCGCGGGCTCTGGCGGAGCTTGCGCAGGAACTCGTAGCCTGCCCCTCCCTTGCGGCTCAGTTCCGTGACGACGATGTCGGGCGAAAACCCCAGCAGGACCTGTAAGGCCTCTGCGTTGCTCGACGCCGCCCGGATCACGGCCCCGGGATAGCGCGAGAGGATGACGCCGATGACCAGGGTGCGCCCCTCGGGATCGTCGTCGACGACGAGAAACCGCGGCGCCTGCGCCCGGCATTCCTTCACGTCAACCGCACCGGCCCGCTGAAACATCTCGGGCTCTAGAAGCTCCTGCTGTACACCCGTACGATTCGATTCCGTCATGCTTTGTCCTCCGGGAATAAGTAAAACCGTTTCAGAAAATCCCCCTCAAACCCTCATTCCATAACGTTCCTCTCCCCGCCGCGGGAGAGGATTGAGGTGAGGGGGACTGTTCCCCGTCCCTTTTTCCCCCTCACCCTTGCCCTCTCCCGCCAGGGGAGAGGGAAATATGTGGTTGCTGCTCCCGCCAGGGGAGAGTGAAATATGTGGTTGCTGCTCCCGCCGGGCGAGAGGGAAATGAACACCGCGTTTACTCATCAAAACCGAGCAACCCGAGCACCCCGATCTCCTCCCTGCACGCGGGGCAGAGATTTTGCGGACTCTCGCCCGCCGACTCCAGGAACAGCTCCCCCAGCACCTCCACGGGACTCATCACCCCCTCATCCTCGTCGTATTTCTCCCCGCACTTCCTGCATCGCGGCATGGTCAACCTCCTTTCCTGCAAACCTCCGAGTCCTTGCCCTGATGTCCTTGCACCGGTCACTGATCACAGGTCACTGCCGCAAAGCGGCTTCGCCAATTCCCGAATCTTTGCCGCCAGCGCCTCGATCTTCACCGGGGCCTCGAGGAAGGCCGTCCTGGGGCTCTTGGCGAGTTCGGCGACAAAGTCGTCCTGGACCCACCCCGAGATCACGACGATGCCCGCCCCCCTGCCGAACTTTTGCGTCAGCGACACCAGGTCGGGGACATACACGAACGGGATCCCAAGATTCGTCGGGATGACAACGTCGAAGCGATCCTTCTCGAGCAGGCCCAGCAGCTCCGCCGGGTAATAACGGGGGTCCAGCTTGTGCGGGGTGACCGCAATGCCGGACTCGACAAGTGCCCCCGAAAGCGCATCCCTCATGTCGTCCTGCCCGACGATGAGCAGGACCTTCGGCGGCCGCGCAATCTTTGCCGGCTTTTCGGCCCGTGCCGGTTTCTCCGGCGTTGCCGGCTGCTTGCCCCCCTTCGGAAACTTGAAAATCCTTGCCGCCACTGCCTTCTCACACCCCGATGCCTGTGCCGTGCCTCAATTCGCTACTTCCCCTGCCCCGCAGAGCGTTCCATCTCGTCGCCGATCTCGACGGAGACGATCAGCAGGGACGCCTTGCGGCTGCGGGCGGAGTAGTACAGGTGCGCCAGGGCCTTTTCCCCCTCCCACTCGAACTCGTGGCCCGTGGCGGGCTCCGTCGGCCCGCCGAACTCCTCGAAGACCATGTTTCGGAAGCGGGCCCAGTTCTTCCTGCCCTGCGTCGTCAGCTCCACGCCGAAGAGGCGTTCACGCCAGAACAACAACCCGATCTCCACCTCTTCGGCTTCCTCCGGCGCAACCTCCACGCGGTACAGGCACAAATCCGGGATCTTGTAGACGCCGCAGTCGCTCAACGCAAGTTCCGGGAACTCGCGGACAGGGGCGCCCCACTCGATGTCATCGAGCCCCTTTGCCGGCTCCGAGCCCGGCTTGAAGGGCATGGCCTTCGCCCTCTCTGCCGCGGGTTGGGCCTCACCGGCCCCCGCCCCGGCGCTTGCCGGCTCCATGGCGTAAAGGCCGGCGCCCGCCAGCATCAGGACAACGGCAACAACACAAGTGATGATTCTCATGACTTCACCTCTACGGTTTTTCCCCCACATTCACTTCACCCGCGGAACCCCCTCCTGCGGGAGATGCCCGCCATGTGGCCCGCCTTCTCGGCCTCGGTCACGCGGAAGATGGCCGCGTGGATGAGCGCCTTGTTGTAGACAAGGGCCGAGCCCACAAGGCCCTTCCCCTCGAAGCGGAAGTCCCAGCCGTGCCCCACGGACTTGAAGCGCTTGCCCGTACACGCCAGGGCCTCGGCGATGAAGGCCTGCGGCGCACCCTCCGGGACGATCTGCCCGTCGGCCCCCCTCGATGCGATGGCCTCCATGGCGTAGCTCTTGACGAGCTTGGGGTGCAGCGCCGCGTAGGCGGACTCGAGCGACACCATGTCCATCCCGGCCACCTTCCCGTCGATAAGGACGAGAAGACCCTTCTGGCCGGGCAGGTGGGGAAACTTCGCCAGGTACTCGTCGATGTCCTTCGCCCTGGACTCGAAGGCGTCTTTCATGGCCCCCGTGGGGGAGGCAACGCTGCAGTCCTCGAGAACGGACGACACGTTGTCCCAGACGGCCCCCTGGTCGGAGTCAAACCGCCCGCCGGCCTTGAGCGAGGCCGACACGCTCTGCTTGGCCACCCCCCGCACCCGGTGGGTCGCGATGTGGCCCGAGTCGTCAAAGCGCGCCGACACGTAGGACCAGCGCCCCTGCTCCGTGCAGCTCACGGGGATGATCGTCTCGGACTGGCGCCGGAGCAAAATCGTCGTGTTGACGATCCGGTTCTGCTTGGCCCCTGCCAGCTCCTCCCCGTCCAGGATGAGCACGGCCACGGAGGCGCTGTTGATCACCTTGAGCTCCGGCACCGTACCGCCCGCGCTCACCTCGGTTACACTCAGGAATCCTCCCGCCATGGCCTCTTTCATGGTGAGGTAGTGCGGGCTTCCGTCTACTGCCGAAAAGACCGGAAAAACGGCCACGTTGCGGTGCCGCTGCATCTCACCGAATTTGATCCCCTCCAGATGACTCCTTACTGCCTGATCCATAAGCCCCCCCTCCCTCCCGCCTGGACCCGAAGGCCGGACGGGAGTTTTTTGATTGTCTGATGCCATTATCGCCACTCCTTCCTTATATAAAAGGCCGCCTCGACAGCCCTCTGTCGGGGCATTTAAACTCCCCCTTTGAGAAAGGGGGAAAGAGGGGGATTTGCTCTTGGCTTTGCCCCCCCTCTGCCTAGACGGGAGAGGCATCCCCAATTTTCCCTCTCCCCCGGGAGACTGTGTCGCAATGTCATTGCGAAGGAGCGAAGCGACTGAAGCAATCTCGGATGTTGCGGAAAAGACTGAGATTGCCGCGCTCCCTTCGGTCGCTCCTAAGAAACAGCTCGACCCATGGTCGAAAGATGTAGGGGCCGTTCCCCGAACGGCCCGACAAGCCCGATCGGGGATCGGGCCCTACGAGATTAAAGGTGTTTCTTTTATCGATAACCCCGGACGAAGTCGGGGTTTGTTGCTCCTAAGAAACAGCTCGACCCGTGGTCGAAAGATGTAGGGGCCGTTCCCCGAACGGCCCGACAAGCCCGATCGGGGATCGGGCCCTACGAGATTAGAGGTGTTTCTTTCATCGATAACCCCGTCTCCGGACGGGTTCAGTTGCTCCTAAGAAACAGCTCGACCCATGGTCGAAAGATGTAGGGGCCGTTCCCCGAACGGCCCGACAAGCCCGATCGGGGATCGGGCCCTA
>DIFQ01000061.1 GCA_002419215.1 Syntrophaceae bacterium UBA5744 | reverse complement strand
TACTGCGATCTTCTTGATTGCCATATTCAGTCCCTCCTGCTTTCGTTTGTTTCGTTCGTTCCGTTTATTTCGTTCTTTTCGTCCTCTGATCAGTACATCTCTGCAGTGTTCGGGAGGCGTCGATGCGATGCAGCAACCCTGAAGCAGGGAATGCAATGTTACCCCGTCTCACGACGCTCCCGACTGCAAGATTGCAAATCGACGCGATAGACGCGTTTTTGACTGTGTGGTTGAGGAGGCGAGGCCGGGTGGCATTGGCCCGGCCCCGGTCAAATAGATGAACAGTGGAATTCCCGTCAAGATCGACCTGAGAGCCACTGCAGCAAATCTGTTTTGGAAGGGCCGGGTTGCCTTCTCCTCCACGGGATCCCCCCAGGCAACCCGACCGCGTAATCAGCACGAATATCAGGGGCTCATTGCGCTTTATGGCGAAATGGCGGAAAATGCAATATTATAAGAATGTAACATGAATATTACATTAAATGTAATATCTCAAACGAGCTGGGACATATACGTCTGCAGGTTGATTTTGCGGTTGTTGAGGCCCAGTTTGTGGCGGATGCGATGGCGGCAGATATTGACGGCGCTGGGGGAGACATTGAGAAATTCTGCGATTTCCTTCGTAGTTTTTCCTTCCTTGATCAGGTTGGCGACCTGGAGCTCCCGCGGGGTCAGATTCATGTGGATCGAGGAGAGCTTGGTGGAAAAGGGTGCGATGATATCCCGCAGGTTCGACTCGAGGATCAGGATACTGGTCCTCGTCATAGGATCGAGGGGACCCTTCTTGAGCTTTTCAATGTAAGGCAGGACAAGCTTTTTGACGTTGGAGAGGACCTTCTCTTCCAGCTCGTTGCGGTCTTCCTCCCGCCGTTTCAGGAGGACCCGGAGTGCCGCGTTGAGTTCCTCGAGCTCAAGCGTCTTGTTCTCCAGCTCCTGCCCCCTGAGCTTGAGCGTCTGATCGGCCCGCCGCAGCTCCGTGATGTCGACGAGCGAGGCGATGCTCTTGCGCGTCCCCGGGATA
Organism: Syntrophaceae bacterium UBA5744; assembly: GCA_002419215.1. Lineage (GTDB taxonomy): Bacteria > Desulfobacterota > Syntrophia > Syntrophales > UBA2192 > UBA2192. The sequence goes on along the minus strand of DIFQ01000061.1, from coordinate 28,621 downwards.
AGGTCCACCGTGAGATAGACATCCCGGGTCTCTCCCGTATTGCTGATGAAATGGAACTCGTAATTTTTCGGCGGCCCCTCGGGGTCGATCCGCCGCAGGCGGTGGTACTCCTTCATCCGGTCCAGGTCTTCCGGCGCGATGAACTCCGTCCAGCTCTTGCGGTTTTCCGTTTCTTCCCGGGTGTAGCCGAACTGATGGACGAACTCCCGGTTGACGAGCGAAATCGTCGTGTCTTCCTCGAGGATCATCGTCGCCGCACCCGTGGTCTCGAACAGCGTCCGGTACCACGTCTCGGACTCGCGAAGCTTTTCCTGTGCGCGCTTCTCCTCGGTGATGTCCATGGAGTTGCCGAGGATGGCGGGCCTTCCGCCGAAGGTGATGGAGGCGACCGTCTCGAGGACCCAGCGAACCTTCCCCTGCTTGGTGACGATCCGGAATTCGTGAGGCGATGAACGCTTGCCCCTAAGCATGTCCCGGGCATTGAGCTTCACGGCCTGCCGGTCTTCGGCGTGAACCATGAAGTCCGATTTTTTTCCGATGAGCTCCTGCGCGGAATAGCCGGCGTACGAGGCCGCGTTGTCGTTGACAAAGCAGAATCGCCCGTCCTGGACGACATAGATGCCGGCGACGGACTTCTCCGTCAGGGTCCGGAACAGGTGCTCGCTCTCCTCGGCCGTGTCCGCAACCCGGCTGGAGCCGCGTTTGCCTTCCGCGATCATCGCGGCGGCCCTGAAGCTCATCTGGGGGGTCTTCGATCGTGGCACGACCTCGGTCCTCCTGGTGCCGTAGAATGTTCTCTTACTACAAAGCGAAGTCAAGATAAAGGCCGAAAACGTTTGTGAAAATGAGGAATTCCATCCGGCGCCGGAATGGGTTAGAATAATGGCCAAAATGCATCCGCGAATGTCCCGGGCACAAGAGGGGGGTCTGTTGAAAAAACGCGAACCGAAAAAGGAAGGACGCCGAAAGCTCGCGGAGATCTTTGACTCCCTCGAGTCCGAGAATGTGCGCGTCTCGGTGGATGAAGAGCCCCCCGAGCCGGAACTCCCGGCAACGCCCCGGCGCGAAGACGTATCCCTCGACCCGGTGCAGCACTACCTGCGCGAGATCGGCAGGGTCCGATTGCTCACGCCGAAGGAGGAGATCGAGCTGGCCCGGCGCATCGAGAAGGGCGACGCCGCGGCCCGGGAGAAGATGATCCAGGCCAACCTGCGCCTCGTCGTCTACATCGCGAAACACTACGCCAGCCGAAGCTATGGGCTGTCGCTCCTCGACCTCATCCAGGAGGGAAACCTGGGGCTCTTCAAGGCCGTGGAGCGGTACAACTGGCGCCGCGGGGTCCGGTTCCCCACCTATGGCCGGTGGTGGATCCGGCAGGCCATCACCCAGGCCATCCGGCACCAGGCCCCCGATGTCAACCCCGTGATCTCGAAATACGCCCAGGCCAGGGAGAGGCTCGTTCGGGAGATGGGCCGCGAGCCGGTCCCGGAGGAGATGGCCGAAACGCTCGACGTCGACATCGACGATGTCCAGCTCATGGCGGAGCTCCTCGAGGCAAGCGAGGAGAGCCCCGTGCAGGAGGAGCCTTACGAGGATGGGGGCTTCATGCCGCTTCTGCCCATGGACCGCAAGGCCCTCACGGGGCATCTCACCGAGATCCTCCATGAGCTCTCACCCCGGGAGCAGGAGATCCTGAGCCTGAGGTTCGGACTCACCGACGACGAGCCCCACACCCTCGAGGAGATCGGGAAAAAATTCAGCCTCACCCGCGAGCGCGTCCGGCAGCTCGAGACCCGCGCCCTCGAGAAGATCCGCAAGCTCGAGAAAGCCAAGATCCTGGAGGAGTTCTAGGCCGGATGAGCCCCCTTTTCCAGGGAATAGGTCCGACTGAATGTCAACCATGCCTGTGAGGAAAATACCATGAACTATAAAATCGGTCTCATAGCACCCTATCAGGGATTGATCGACAAGGCGGTGAAGCTGGCTTCTGCGCAGGGCGTTGCATTGACCGCCTGCAGGGCCGTACTCGATGATGCCATCCGGGAAGCCGAAAACATGGAGCGCCAGGGAATCGATACCATTATCGTTCGAGAGATCACGGATGTTTATATCCAGGGAAAGATCAATATCCCGGTGGTGCCCATCCAGATCAGCGGGTCGGATATTCTGAAGGCCGTCATGCAGGCCCTGAAGATTTCCAAGCGGATTGCCCTGGCCAATTTCTACGGTCGACACAAAGACATCGGGATCATCCGGGAAGCGCTGGCCGTCGACATCGATGAGTTTACGTTTTTCACCAGGGAGGAAGCCCGTGAAAAGATCGCGGCTCTCAAAGAGAAGGTCGATGTCATCATCGGGGGAGGGTTGACCTACGGAATGGCCTTGGAGAATGGGTTCAAGGCCGTCATGATCGAGTCGACTGAAGACTCGATCAAGTACTCGTTGCAGGTGGCTTCGAATATCGCAAAATCCCGTTTCGAGGAGGAACAGAAGCGCCACCAGTTGACCACAATCGTCAACCTCGTCGGCGGCGGTATCGTGGCGGTGGACAAGGCGGGATTCATCTCCGTGTACAACAGGGAGGCGGAGCGGATATTTCAGCTCCCCTATGAGGAAGTCGTCGGGAGAAAATGCGATTGCATTTCGGATGTCGCCGGATTCGACGCCGTCAAGGTTTCGGGACGGCATTACGAAAACGTATCCGTCTACCGGGACAAAAACGTATTCGTCCGCACGGTCCCCATTACCATCAATGACAAGTATCGCGGCGGGGTAGCGACCATGCACGAGGCCTCCAGTGTCGAGGAGATGGATCGGAATATCCGGATCACGCTGCACGCTAGCGGCCTTACGGCACGGTCCACGTTTGACGACATCATCATGGTCAGTGACTCCATGAAATCGGCGATTGAGACGGCGAAAAAATTCGCGAATTCGGATTTTACCATTCTGATTACCGGGGAGACCGGAACAGGAAAGGAGTTGTTCGCCCAGAGCATCGTCAATCACAGCAGCCGTAAAAAAGGTCCCTTCGTGGCCATCAACTGCGCTTCTATTCCGTCCAATCTCCTGGAGGCCGAACTGTTCGGCTATGAAGAAGGGTCGTTCACGGGAGCCAGGAAAGGGGGCAAAATCGGCTATTTCGAACTGGCGCACGAGGGGACCATCCTCTTGGATGAAATCGGTGATTTGTCTCCCGAACTTCAGACGAGACTCCTGCGGGTGATCCAGGAAAAGAAGATTATCCGCGTCGGCGGTACCCGAATCATTCCCATTGACGCCAGGGTCATCGCGGCAACGAACTGTTCCCTGATCAAACAGGTCAACGAAGGGAGATTCCGGGAGGACCTTTACTATCGCCTGAATGTCCTGCACCTCCACATTCCGCCGCTGAGGGAGAGGATCGAAGACATCCCGTATATCGCCTCCCACATTCTCGGTGGCTACATGTCGATCAAGGAGGAGGACCGATTCATGGTGATCTCGGCGCTGAGTGCCCTTGCCGGCTATCGCTGGCCGGGAAATGTCAGGGAGATGCAGAATGTCCTTGCAACGCTCACCGTGCTGCTGCAGGGTCGCGCTTCCATCGACAAGTCGACCGTAACCCGGCTGCTCTCCGAGATCATCCGCAGCAACGCCGCGTCGACCAACAAGGATGAGAAGGCGGACCCTCCCGACCTGTCCAATTTGAAAAAATCCAGAAAGGATTTCGAAAGACAAATCTTCGCCCTGTTACATGGCGAATCGAAGGCAAACAAAATTCAAATCGCCAAAAAACTGGGGATCAGCCGAACAACCTTGTGGCGAAAATTGAGGGAGCACGGCTTACCCAATAACTAACTCGCCACATCATTTCCTTCGCTCCATTTTTCTTCTCAAGCCACTGGTCAATCCTGCCTTGGCAAGGAGAAACGTATCATCTGTTCCAAAATAAGAATGAACAGAGTTTCATTATTGAAACACTCGAGACGCAATAATTTAAATAATTCAATGAAATCAAGTAGTTAATATTGGCACAAATCGTGCTTTTTTTATTAAAAAAATGGGAGGTGACAAGATGAATTTCAAGAAAGTGTTTACAGCTGTTATCGTCGGTCTTTTGTTTCTATCGTCCTCTCTCGCCGGGGACAATATCGCCTATGCTGCACCGGCAGTCAAGCCGTTTACCCTCGCTACGGCGGGCACGGGCGGAACGTTTTACGTGCTCGGCGGGGCCATGAGCGACATGATGAGAAAGTATGCCAATGCAAAAATGACCCCCATCGTCACAAACGGGTCCATTGAAAACAACCGCCTTCTCGGGTCAAAGCGCGTGGCCATGGCAATCAACTACCCGGACTTGATCTACTATGCCTACAACGGCACGGAAATGTACAAGGGAACCAAATTCGACAATCTTCGCTATGTCGGCGGAGGGCACCTGGGCGCCACGCAGGTCATCGTCCCGCTGGGTTCCTCGATTAAAAATCTCAAGGACCTGAAGGGTAAAAGCGTGGCCGTCGGCGCGCAGGGGAGCGGGAACATTGCCGCATCGATGGACCTGCTGGGAGTTGCAGGCCTCACCTTCAAGGACATCAAGCCGGCTTACCTGTCCTTCACCGAAATGGTCGGCGCCCTGCAGGACAACACGGTCGATGCCGTGATCCTCCTCGCTGGCGTTCCCGCCTCCGCGGTAACGGATATTTTCGCCAACAAAGATATGAGGCTCGTTCCCTACACGGCCGCGGAGGTGAATGCCTACATCGCGAAGCAGGGGCCCGAAAAGAAGGCGCTCCTCTTCCCCTACCAGGTGCCCGCAAACACGTACCGCAATCAGAAAGAAGCCGTTCCCTGCATGGGCGTGCGCGCCTGTATCGTGACCCACAAGGATGTCCCGGACGAAACCGTATACACCTTCCTGAAAACCATCGAGGCGCACGTCGCCGAGATGGCCAAGGTGCACCCCTCTGGCGCGGAGTATTCGATGAAGTTCCTAAAGGAGGGCGCCAGCATTCCCCTCCATCCGGGAGCGGAGAAGTTCTACAAGGAAAAAGGCGTCACGGTGAAGATGGTTCGTTAACCTCCAGCCTGATCCTTCAACCCATGAAAGCGGGGGGCCCAACGCCTCCCGCTTTCATGACCCCGGAGAGTCGACCATGAGAAACTACCGAGGATGGGCGGCGGCAATCATTACCGCGATTGCGTGCCTGATGAGCATCTTCCAGCTCTACACGGGTCTCGTCATGACGTATCCCGCGCAGATCCAGCGGGGTATTCACCTGGGTTTCGGCCTGGTGCTCATCTTCATTCTCGTCCCCCCCAGCAGGAAAGAGGCGTTCGTCAACAGCAAGCTCTGCCTGGCCGTCGATCTCATCCTGGCCGGGCTCTCTATTGCCATCAGCTATTACTACATCGACACGATCGAGGACATGCTCCAGAGACAGGGGCTTCCGAACACGGCCGATATCGTCATGTCCACCATTGCAATCGTCCTCGTGCTGGAATCCGTCCGGCGTACCATCGGAAGCGTCCTGGCCATGATCGCCATGTGTTTCCTCTTCTATGCAATGTTCGGCGAGCATTTCCCGGATTTGATTTCCCACGGAGGGATGAACTGGGACTGGATATCGACCTTCCTGTACCTGTCAACGGAAGGCATGTACGGGATCCCCATCGGCGTGACCGCCACGTTCGTCTTTCTGTTCGTGCTCTTTACCAACGCGATCCGGGAGTCCGGCGGCGACGTCCTCATCGCCGACATGGCCGCCTGCTTCCTTGGCAGGACAAGGGGTGGAAGCGCAAAGGCCTCCGTCTTCATGGGTCTGCTGATCGGAATGATCTCCGGCAGCCCCGTGGCCGATGCGGCCGCCGTTGGCTCGCTGACGATCCCCCTGATGAAAAAGAAGGGATTTTCCCCTATTTTTGCGGCAAGCCTGACGGCCATATCCGCAAACGGCGGGGCCTTCATGCCGCCGGTCATGGGCGCAGCGGCATTCATCATGGTGGAATTCATCAGCTGGAACTACTGGCATATCTGCGGCGCTGCGATTCTCCCGGCGCTCCTTTACTATTTCGCCTGCTACATGGCGGCGGATCTGGAAGCGGCAAAGAGGGGAATTACGGGCATTCCCCGTGAGGAGCGTCCCCTTCTCGGGGGTGTCCTGAAACGGAGCTTCCTGATCTTCGTCCCCTTCATCGCTCTTCTTGTCACCCTGGGCTTGCTGAGCACGACGCCGCAGCGGGCCGCCGCGGTCGCTTTCGTCACGCTCGTGATCGTCTATGTCGCACAGCAGGTCTTTTTCAGAAAGATGACCGTGCTTGAATTTTTCAAATACCTCATCCGCGTCTTCGAATCCGGGACGAAAAGCATGCTGACCATTATCAGCACCTGCGCCTGCGCGGGGATGATCGTCGGCGTCATCAACATCACCGGCCTGGGCATGCAACTGTCCTCGATCATGGTCGATCTCTCCGGAGGCCATCTGTTGCCCCTGTTGCTTCTGACCATGATTGCATCCCTGATCCTCGGAATGGGGCTGCCCGTGACGGCCTGCTACATCATCCTGGCGGTACTCGCCGCGCCGGCATTGATACAGGCCGGCGTGACACCGATCGGCGCGCATCTTTTCGTGTTCTACTTCGGGATCGTCTCCGGCCTGACACCGCCGGTTGCATTGACGGCCTATGTCGCCGCCGGGATCGCCCATACCCCCGTTTTCCGGACAGGCATTTACAGCTTCCTGATCGCCATTGTCGTCTTCCTCATCCCCTATGTCTGGATTTATGAGCCCGCCCTCATCTTCCAGGGACCCCTTTCAGGGACGATCAAAAGTTTCGCGCTCTGCGCGATCAGCGTTGTCGCCCTGGCGGCCGGTGTCATGGGATACCTGTTCACCAACGTTAATACACTGGAACGAGCCCTGTACTTCATTTCGGGGCTTGCGATCATTATACCGGAAACCACCTCAACCATTGCCGGACTCGTCCTGCTGGCCGTCATGGCCGCGTTCAATTACCTGAAGAAAAAGAGAACGAAAGAGAAAGCTGCAACGGCTTAAAAGGGGGATAGATGAATAAAGAATATATTTTCACGCAGGCGGACGGCGACGTCGCCTTGGTCACGATCCACAGGCCCCCCTTGAATGCGCTGCATTCGGAAGCCTATGCCGAGTTGTACGAGACCTTCTACGAGCTGAGCAAGGACGAACGCGTAAAGGTCGTCGTATTGACCGGTCACGGGGACAAGGCATTCGTGGCGGGGGCCGACGTGAAGGAATTCCTGATGCTGGACGGGAACACGGGCCCCTTATACACCAGGCGGAACAATTCCGTGCGTGAGTATATCCGCCGGTACGGCAAGCCCGTGATCTGTGCCGTGAACGGTTTTGCGTACGGGGGCGGCTTGGCGCTTGCGCTGGTATGCGATATCCGGATCGCCGCCGAACAGGCCAGTTTCAGTCTGGGCGAGATCAACATGGGGATCCTGGGCGCGACCCAGTACGTCGCCCGGTTTGCCCATTACGGCACGGCGTGCAGGCTCGTCTATACCGGCGATCCCATCGGGGCCGCCGAGGCCCTGAGGGTAGGGATCGTCGACGAGACCGTGCCCCGAGACAAGCTTCTCGAGCGCAGCATGGAACTGGCAAACAAGATCGCGTCCAAATCGCCTCCGGCTATTTGGGCGGCAAAACGGTGCATGGTCAAGGCACAGGAAGCAGGCCTGGAAGAGGGTTTGCGGTTCGAAGAGAGCGTCCTGGCGGAACTCTGGGGAACGGACGACAAGAACGAGGCCGTAAAGGCATTTCTCGAAAAAAGGAAGCCCCGGTTTACGGGCAGGTGAACGGGCCGAAAAGGACGCTCCCGAAGCGACCCGACATGGTCGTGCAGGGGTTTCACCCGCGCGGAGAGCGATGAGGGGAGTTCGGTTGCATCACGGAGAAGGAGAAAACGCGCAATGAAAAAGAAAACGAAATTCGTCACCGTTGAAGAAGCGGTGAAAGCGGTTCGGTCCGGGGATGAAATCGTCCTGGCGAACTTCTGTGCCGAACCGCGACACCTTCCCATGGCACTGGTGGAGAGAGCGGGAGAACTCAAAGGGTGCCGGATCTTTCATCTCACGCCCTTTGGACTGTTTCAGAAGAAAATGGCCGACCCGGGGATGGAAGAGCATATCCGGATCGCCACCCCCTTCTGCGGCAGAAGAAAGGACGTCAGGCGGCTGTTGAAGGAGGGGAGAGCGGATTTTTATCCGATGTCCTTCGGGCAGTATCCCCGGTTGCTTCGCAGCGGCGATTTCAAGAGCGATGTCCTCATGGTGACCGTGTCGCCGCCGGATAACAATGGCTATTGCAGTCTAGGCGTGTCCGTGGACTACATCTTCGCGGTTCTCGAGCGTCCCTGCAGGCTGGTATTGGCGGAGATCAACCCGAATATGCCGGTCACCTATGGGCGCTCCTTTATTCACGTCTCGGACATCGACTATGCCGTCGAGGTCAGGGACCCCATCTTCGAACTCGAGCAGTTCGAGGTCACCGAAATCGAGAGAAAAATCGGCGAATCCGTGGCGACGCTCGTCGAGGACGGCGCGACGATCCAGATCGGTTACGGCGCGATCAGCGAAGCGGCCATCCTTTTCCTGGGCGGGAAGAAAGACCTGGGCATGCACAGCGAGATGGTTCCCGAGCATGTGCGGCCGCTGGTCAATTCCGGTGTCCTGAACAATTCGAGGAAGAGCATCAACAAGGGGAAAATCGTGTGCACATTCCATGGGGGAACCGCGGAATTGTACAAATGGCTGAACCACAATGCGATCATCGAGATGCAGCCGGTGGATTATACCAATAACCCGAACGTGATTGCGCAAAACAGTAAAATGGTGGCCATCAATTCGGCCCTTCAGGTGGATCTCTACGGTAACATCTACGCGGACGTCCTGGGGCTGGAGGATCAATACACCGGGTCGGGCGGAGCGATCGATTTCGCCCTCGGCTGCGCCATCTCCGATGATGCCAAGTTCGTATCGACCCTGTCCTCGACAACCAGCGACCTCAAGTATTCGAGAATCGTATTCCATCCCACGCGGGAGGAGAACCCCTTTGCTCCGCAGATGCCGCTTGTTCCGAGGTACCTTGCCGATTACGTCGTTACCGAATACGGCATCGCGTCCCTGAAGGGAAAGAACAACAACGAGCGGGCGCGGAGCCTCATCAACATCGCCCATCCGAATTTCACGGCGACACTGACCGATCAGGCCCGGCGCGCAGGCCTGATCCACGGGAAATTCTGAATCAGCCATCGCAGGCGGGGTAAGTCCGTATGCACTTCGAGTTGAATGAGGAAACGCGCGGTATTCTTGAGACGGCCAGGCGCTTTGTTGAGAACGAAGTCCAACCTCGAATCCGGGAGGAGGGCTTCAAGCGGGACTTCGTGTCCAAGATGGGCCAACTTGGATTCTTTGGTTGTGCTTTCCCTCCTCGATTCGGCGGATCGGATTCGGGATTCCTGGCACACTCGGTCGTCTGCGAGGAGGTCTCGCGGGGTGACTCCGGCCTCCGGTCGCTTTTCAATCTCCAGGGCATGACAGTACCTTACACCATCATGGAATGGGGTACGCAAGCGGTTCGGGAAAAGTATGTCCGGGACCTCGTCCTCGGCAACAAGCTCGGCTGCACCTGTTTCTCAGAGCCCAACGCGGGCTCGGATCTGGCGTCCATGGAGACGCGCATCGAGGACCGCGGCGACTGCATCGCCGTCAACGGTGCGAAGACCTGGATCTCGAACGGGACGGTTGCAGATTATGCCGTCGTCTACGGATCCTACGATCGGAGCCTCAAACATCGTGGATTGTGCGCCGTCGTCGTGGAGACCGATCAGCCGGGATGGAAGGCCCGGGAGACCCCGAAGTTGGGCGACAAGTCTTCCCCCATCGCCGAGATTCACATGGAGGATGTCCGCGTTCCCAAGGAAAATCTTCTTGGAGCATGGGGACAGGGATTTACGGTAGCCATGACCGCTCTGGATCGCGGGCGGATCAGTGTGGCAAGCGGAGCCGTCGGCCTGGCACAGGCCTGCCTGGACGCTTCCGTTGCCTATGCGTATCAAAGGGTCCAGTTCGGCAGGCCGATCCGGGAATATCAACAGGTCAAGGCGTTGATCGCCGAGATGGTCGCTCAAATCGACGCGGCGCGTCTCCTGGTTCGTCGTGCCTCATGGCTGAATGACCAGGGGGCTCCGTTCACGAGGGAAATCGCCATTGCCAAGTATTTCGCAGGCGAGACCGTGGTCCGGGCGGCGGGGATCGCCATGGAAATCCACGGAGGGATGGGATACTCGCTGGAAATGCCCGTTGAAAAATACTACCGGGATTCCAAGCTGTATCAGATCGCCGAAGGAACGGTGAATATCATGCGCCTGCTGATCGGTGACGATGAATTGGGCATCAAAAAGGCCAACCGGCCAAGGCTCCATGTGCCTGCAGAATTCCGCGGATTGGAGTAATTTGCGAGAGGACATGCGTTTTATCCAGCCTGACGTATCCGCCGATATCCTCATGGACGGGCGGAAATCTTGACGTGCGGAGAAGCGAAGACGCTTTGACGCCCCACCCGGCCCGGAGAGTCCATGCATTTCGACTGGTCGACCCTTCTTCATTTCGATTGGGACCTTCCGTTTTTCCTGGCGCTGCTGAACATCGTGTTCATCAACCTGATCCTCTCGGGAGACAACGCCGTGCTGATCGCCATGGCGGTGCGCAACCTGCCGAAGGAACAGCGGATGCGGGGCATCGGGTTCGGCACGGCAGTGGCGGTGGTGCTGCGGGTGGTGCTGACGTGGTTCGTGGCCCTGCTGCTGGAGATTTCCTTCGTCAAGCTCGTCGGCGGCGCCCTGATTTTGTGGATTGCGGTCAAGCTGTTCATGGAGGCCGACGACGGCGGGGGCTCCGGCCGGGAGGCGGCCACGCTGTGGCAGGCCATGCGGATCATCCTGATTGCCGATGTGACCATGTCGCTCGACAACGTGCTGGCCGTGGCCGGGGCGGCGGGGGGCAACCTGTTTTTGCTGATCTTCGGGCTGTGCATGAGCATCCCGATCGTGGTCTACACCAGCAACCTGCTCTCGATCCTGATGGACCGCTACCCGGCGATCATTCTGATCGGGGGTGCGGTGCTGGGGCGTGTGGGGGGGCAGATGATCATGACGGACCCCTTCGTGCAGCGGTGGCTTTCGCCCGGGGCGGTGTTGGATTACGGCTTCCAGGCGCTGTGCACGGTGGGGGTGGTCGCGGCGGGCAAGCTCTGGATGCGCTGGAGGATCGCGAAGGCGGAGCGGGAAGCCGAGAGCGACGAGCTGTAGGGCGAGAGCAGTCGGACGGAGCGACCCTGCCCGTCCTCGGAACGGCAACAGGAACAAGGGGGACCCATGGCGATTCTTTCCATATCGAGCGAGTACGGCACGGGGGCGCTGCGGATCGGGCACGCGATCGAGGAGCAGCTGGGTTATGAGTACATCCCGCTGCGGCGGCTTCTGCGGGAGGCGGGGCGGTCGGGGAAGAAGTGGCAGCGGCTGGCCTCCAAGTACACCGTGGACCCCTCCGATATCTGGGAGGGCAACGACTTCGTGGCCTTCATGGCCCTGGTTCAGAGCATCATCCTGGGCCATGCGATGCGGGACAACGTGGTGATCCTGGCGCGGGGGAGCAACTTTTTGCTCCAGGGCGTTCCCCACGCCCTGCGGGTGCGCTTCACGGCCTCCCTGGAGGAGCGCATCGCCATGGTTGTCAGGAAGGACGGGGTCAACCGCGAGACGGCGCGGCTGCTGGTCAAGCAGGCCGACCGGGAGATCGACTGCTCGATGTACCTGGCCTACGGGCCGAACTGGGACGATCCGGACGTCCACGAGATCCGCTTCGACACGGGGGCGCAGTCGATCGGGGAGATCGTCGAGATCGTGCGCAACCTGCTGGCGGCCAAGGATCATCTCAAGACGCCTCAGGCCCTGGAATCGCTGCGGAGGCAGTTTGTGGGCTCCCGCATCAAGGCCGCCGCGCTGGCCCACCCGGAAGTGATTCTGTCGAGCCTGGAGGTAACGTGTGTCGGGGATGCCGTGCGGCTGACGGGGATCGTGCGCAGCCGTTCGGCGCTCAAGAAGATCGAGCAGGAGGTCCGTCCCCTGGCGGGCGACGTGCCGCTGCACTTCGAGCTGGGCTGCCAGACGATCAAGCCCCGGCCGGTCGTGTCGAAGCCCTGAGGGGCTCTGCAGCCCGAAAAAGCTTGAAAAAGGGGTTTGGATAGGCTAGTTGGTTGGCGGCCTGAAGCCCGGCGGGGCGGTCACGCACCGAGAGAGGCAGTCGGAGGGAGTCGATGGCAATCCTGGCAATCTCCTATGAGTTCGGCAGCGGCGCGGAAGAGATCGGCCGCGCCGTCGAGCAGCAGCTGGGCTGCGAGTACATCGCCCTGGGCCGGGTGCTCGACGAGGCCAAGAAGGCCGGCGGGACGTGGGAGCGCTTCAGCCGCGAATACGGGGAGGGCTGCCCCAATATCTGGGAGCGCTACGACTGGTCCTTCATGGGCTTCATGGCCCTGGTGCAAAGTATCATTCTCAGCCATGCCTTGCGGGACAACGTGGTTATCATGGCCCGGGGCGCCAATTACCTGCTCCAGGGCATCCCGCACGCCCTGCGGATCCGCGTGGTGGCCCCCCTGGAGAAGCGCATCGAGCGGGTGATGTCGAAGGAGGACATCAGCCGCGACACGGCGAAGCTGCTGGTGCGCCAGGCCGACTGGGAGATCGCCTCGGTGGTGCGCCAGCTCTACGGGAAGAAGTGGGACGACCCGGAGGCCTACGAGATCAAGTTCGACACGGGCGAGCGGGCGATGGGGGAGATCCTCGAGATCGTTCGCAACCTGCTGGCCGCCAAGGATCGGCTCAAGACCCCGGAGGCGCAGCGGCAGCTGGAGATGCGGGCTCTGGCCGCGCGGATCAAGGCCGCCGTGGCGACCAACCCCGAGTTTTTGATCCCGACCCTGGAGGTGGAGCCCGGGGGCGACGGGATTCTGCTGCGCGGGGTCGCCCGGAGCATCCGGGAGCACAAGGCGATCGACCGGGAAGTCAAGGCCGTCTCGGGCTCCGTCCCCGTGACCTGCGAGATCCACTACCGCGGCATCAAATCCGTCAAGCCCCACCGGATCCGCTAGAAACCGCGCCTGCGAGCACCGCCCTCGAACAGACGAGAATCATTTCGATGTCATAAGTGCGGGCGTCGTCTTCCCGGGGCCTCCGGCAAAAGGGGAAGATTTGTGCGATGGCGGCGCAACGCCTGGACGGAAATCAAGGTTCCGATTGACAGGACCCGACGGATATTCTATACAATTTCGCAGGATAGAACACTTCCGGCAGCCGCTGCGGAAGCGACCCTCTCTGCGTCAAAGAGTATCCATGGCATGCCGGAGCAACTCCGGCATGCGGTTTTTTTAGCATGACTGCTTTCGGCCGGCTGCGGCCGGCCCGATCAAAAGGAGCACCATGAAAGTCAGAACAAGGTTTGCGCCCAGCCCCACGGGTTACATGCACGTGGGCAATCTCCGGACGGCGCTCTACGCCTACCTCTGGGCAAGGAAGAACAAGGGCGCCTTTATCCTCCGGATCGAGGACACGGACCAGGAGCGCATCGTGGAAGGCTCCGTCGAGCTGATCTACCGCACCCTCGAAGAGACGGGGCTCACCTGGGATGAGGGGCCGGACAAGGGAGGGGCTTACGGACCCTACATCCAGCACGAACGCAAGCCGATCTACAGGAAATACGCCGAGCAGCTCATCGAAAAAGGGGTGGCCTACTACTGCTTCTGCGACAAGGAGCGCCTCGAGGAGCTTCGCACGAGCCTTCAGCTCCGCAAGTTGCCCTTCCGTTATGACGGCCGCTGCAAGAAGCTCGCGAAGGACGAGGTGCGTGAGAAGCTGGCAGCAGGCGTTCCCCACGTGGTCCGTCAGAACATCCCGACCATGGGCGCCACGGCCTTCTCCGACGAGGTCTTCGGGACCATCACCGTGGACAACTCGACGCTCGACGACCAGGTGCTGGTCAAGTCCGACGGCCTGCCGACGTACAACTTCGCCAACGTGGTCGATGACCACCTGATGGAGATCACCCACGTGATCCGGGGCAGCGAGTACCTGAGCTCGACGCCCAAGTACAACCTGCTCTACCAGGCCTTCGGGTGGGAGATTCCCCACTACGTCCACTGCTCCCAGGTGATGCGCGACGCCCAGCACAAGCTCTCCAAGCGCGACGGCGACGCCTCATACGCCGACTTCGTCGAGAAGGGCTACCTCAAGGACGCCATCGTCAACTACATCGCCCTGCTGGGGTGGAACCCGGGCACGGAGCGCGAGAAGTTCACCCTCGAGGAGCTCGTCGAGGCTTTTGACCTGAGCGGGATCAGCCGCTCGCCGGCCATCTTCGACGTCCACAAGCTCACCTGGCTCAACGGCCAGTTCATCCGGGAGATGCCGCCGGAGAAATTCCACGCCACCGCACTGCCCTGGATCCTTAAGGCCGTGAAGCGCGAGGACATCGACCTCGCGAAGGTGAGCCGGGTGCTGCACGAACGCACGGAGAAGCTCTCCGACATCCCCGGCCAGCTCGATTTCATCGACGCGCTGCCCGACTATTCGCCGGCTCTCTACGTCTCGAAGAAGATGAAAACCGACGAGAAGATCTCGCTGGAAAGCCTCCGGGCGATCCTTCCCGTGCTGGAGTCCGTCACGCAGTGGGATCACGGGACGCTGCACCGGGAGATCTTCGCGCTGATCGAGAAGCGGCGCGTGAAGAGCGGGGTGATCCTGTGGCCGCTCCGCACGGCCCTTTCCGGCAAGCAGTTCACACCCGGCGGCGGCATCGAGCTGGCCGACATTTTCGGCCGCGAGGAGTCGCTTCGCCGCATCCGCAAAGGCATCGAGCTGCTGGAGAAGACCGCCTGAACCCTTTTTGATTTCCCGGTGCCGGGGGTCGGGATCCCTTCCCCGGATATCCCTGTCTCCTGTTCAGGGGACGCTCATCCCCAGTGTTCCCGCCCGCCGATCGAGCATTGACCGATACATCGCCTTTCGCTGATCGGTAAGGAAGCTCCTTCCCAGGAGGTCCATCCAGAGAGAGTAGGAGCCCTCGAGTTCGCGGATTGCTCTGGAGATGGCTTTGTCCGTAAGGCCAAGTCTCTCCCGTGCGAAGTAATCCATGAAATCCTCACGCCCCAATTTATTTTTCTTTCCATTCAAGGGAAGGGCCAGCTCTTCACCGGAATCAATGATGATCGTCGAGTTGAGAAGATCGTAGACCGGCGACATCTCCACTTTCCCGTCTCTTCGGATGAGGGAAAAATTTTTCAGGTGAGCGTCCTCGTTCCCGGTGAGATAGTTGAACAGCGTGAGCTTGAAAAGTTTGAGCTTCTCCAGGGCCGGGAAGGTGCAAAACCGGTCGAGGGTCGATGCGACCTGCTCCATGGAGGACGTGTACTTCGTTTCCCGGTCACGACCGAGGAGCTGGGCGAAATCCTCGAGCGGAACCCTGTTCGCCCGACCCGTGCGGTCGAAGCGCCGGATGACATACGACAGGGAGCCGTCCTTCGAATGGATCAACCCGTGGAAAGGGGCCTCCAGCCCCGCGGCTGCGGCCAGCTTCATCGTCAGGTCTTCATTCTCCGGCACTTCCGGGTACTCGGACATCTGGGGTTTGATGATGTATCGTCCCCCCGACTCGACGACTTCAAATGTGCTCTCCTCGACATTGAGAACGGCGCTGAGTTTCGGTTGAACGCCCTGGATGGACATTTTGCCGGCTCTTCGGCTTGCCTCGCGCCTCTGCTGCGAGGCGCTGTAGGGGAAGTCTTCGAGACGGGTTAACCGTCGCGAGAGCATGCGCAGTCCCCGCAGGGAATATCTCTCTTCACCGCAATCTTCATAGGTGAAGGGGCAGCGGTTCATCCCTGCGCCTCCTTTACAGTGACGGCGCCCACCAGGTCCTGGCCAACCGCCAGGATCTGGCTGAAGTAATCGTGGCGGTCGATCTTGCGTCGTTTCAGGAGGGCTTCCAGCAGTGCGCCTTCCGGCAACAGGCCGTCAAAGAAAGGCGGGAAGCGGTCGAAGTCGAAGGTCCGCTTCCGTACAGGCATGGTCAGCGAGACGGGCAGGCCTTTGTAGTCGTCGGAATAGATGAAGCGGTAAAGCTTTCCCTTTTCGATCTCCTCCAGGACGCCGGCGCGCATTCCCTGCATGAAGACATCAGCTTTTCTCATCGGCATTCTCCTCGAACGGGCTGACGAGGCGTATCCGGATGTTCAAGGCGTCGAGAACTTTCTTTACCGTGATGTAGCGGACCGACGCCTTGCCGTGCTCGATGTCATAGATCACGGTCTTTCCCACACCGGCGATCTCGGCAAGCCGCTCACGCGACAGGCCGCTTCGTTTCCGATGTCTCTGCACGATGGCCCCCAGAGATTCTTCCATGCCGATCTCCGTTCATTTGCCGCCATGGCGGCAATATTTGCACTTATGGTTCTCAACCCACCCGGTAAAAACACCGGACAGTAGTTATTTACCGTCATGACGGTAATAAGTCAATGATTTCCTTATTTGGCTTGATTGAAATGCAAATAATTGCCCATTTTGCCGCTATGGCGGTAAATATTTATAAAATTGACCTCCAACTGACCCCTGCCCGCACTGAGGTTTTCGTCTGCTTGATCCGTCACGTTCGTGTCAGGCGGACGGGATCAATTTCTTGTCGCGAAGGGCCTTTACCACGAGGCTGACGAACCGGGAGATCTGGTTGTCGCTCCCGGAAGGGTTGACGGCATCGACGGTGGATCGCCAGACGATGCCCGTCGTTTTCCCGTCGTAGAGCCTCGACTCCAGGGTCACCGCTTCGCGCTGTCTCGTCATCTGCGGCCCGGGGCCGAACCATGGCAGGTACGACATCGAATCCACGGTGGTGTCTGCCGGCCCGTAGGTCTGGATGTCCGTTCCCGACCCCAGGACCCGCCCGATCAGGTAGGCCTCGATACCCATCCCCTGGCTTACCCTGACCAGTTCCTCTCGTGTTGCCTTGTCGGGGTCGGGGAAGTATTCATGGCAAGTGGCCACCTCGACGCCCCGCGACCGGAGCTGTTTGGCAAACTCGTTTTCAATGGGCCGCCGCAAGTCTTCCTGCTTCGTCAGGGCGACGACCATGATCTTCTTGAAGGCCGGTCCCTTGTAGGTCGAGTTCCTCCAGTTGTCCGTCATGCGCATGGGGGAGGCACAGGACAGGGTCATCAGTGCCGCTGCAAAAAGCACTGTGCACGTCAACGCGATTTTCGTACTTTTCATGGTTCTCTTCCTTCCTCTCACCACTGAAAGTAAAAAGCCCTGTCGCATTGTAATGCGTCGGGCATCAATGTCAATTCGCAATCATCAGTGCAAGACCGCACGCCTTGTATGCATGGCTTCTGTTGCGTTGACAGGGATAAAGATTTGAACCCAATTCTGGGCCAGGGTGGAAGTTCAACCGCATTGATTTATAATGTGGTATAATCTTCCCATTCTGTGTGAATTGAAATCGGATCGGACGAAAGTCCGAAAAACACCCCACAAAGATATTTGTTGCCAGGCAGCGGATTTTACGGTGCCTGGGTGTTGAGAAGGGATCGATGTGCAGACCTGTAAAATAGTCAAATCGTCACACGAAATGAAACAAGGAGGGAAACATGACGGTTGCTGCCACGGTATTCAAAAAAAACCGCCTGGTGATCGGTGCCGACACCCTGTTCAGCTTCGGCGATACCTGCACACCAGGTGACAATCATCACGCCAGCAAAATATTCACGATCAACGACACGTATGTTGCCGGTTCCGGTTGGGGACTCTACGACAACATATTTCAGGATATTTTGTCGGATAAAAAAAACAAAAAACTCAAACTGCACGACGAGAAAGCCATATTTAAATTCTTTAATGACCTCTATTTCACGGCAAAAGAAAAATACAGCTACGTGAATGACCAGTGCAACAGCAAGGACTCACCCTTTGCAGATCTGGATTCCCGGTTTTTGTTGGCAAACAGAAAAGGCATGTTCTATGTATCGGCAAACATGAGTGTCCATAAATTCGAAAGATACTTTGCCATCGGCTCCGGTTGCGATTATGCGCTCGGCGCGATTCACGTCCTGTATGATTCTCATTTTTCCGCGAAAGAAATCTGTCAAAAGGCAATATTGGCGGCGATAGACATGAATGTTCGTTGTGGAGGGAAGCCGGAAATATACGAAATTGACCTCTGACGGAATCATATTGTGACTGTAACAAATCGCAGCAGACATGATTGAAACGATTTGATGCGGGACCGCCCGACAGGCAAATCCGGCCGATCGTCCGCTTCGGCTGATTTGTTGGTGACTCACCTTCCGGCAGTAATCCTCAATGGGGATGATCATCCCCCGCTGAACTACCACAGTCGAGGCCTGCCCTCGTTTTCGAAGTTGTTGAACGCAGATGCCGGCAGGTTGTGAAGATTGTAACCCCCCATAGCTGAAAAGCAAAAGGCAGAGCCGATCGACTCCGCCTTTCCTCTGAACCCATGAAAATACGACAGGGAATATGTACAGACATCAGCCTCTGCCGCAGCCTTCTGTACAAGCTCCGGCATTAACGGATGGAATTCAAATCTCAACCCCACCTTAAGACCATATGATCCTCGAGAATCTTGTCGTGGTATTCAGACCTGTCACGATCCGGCTTCCGGGTCGACTTGTATTTCTCCATCCACTCGCTGATCAGCGGTTCCGTTCCTTCCATCGGGGCACCGCTATCCCATGCCTTCATGTAGGCTTCCCATAATGCTGAGAGTTTCATGATCAAACACCTCCTTCTGATCTTTTTGCGATGACCAGAACATTCACCTTCAGCTTCCTCGAGCCAACCGGGACAATGCGCCCGCCCGGGGAACCCGGCAAGAAACAAATCATTGCACACGGAGATGAAGGAACCGACAATGGCCGTGGGAGATGTGCGACAGGAATAGAAAATAAGCTCTTTGAGTAGCGGGCTTTTTGTCTCTTCATACATAATTTACACCTGGCTGAGAGGAAAGGCAAGGGGCTGAGGCAGGGAACCGGGGCACGGTGCCGGGGCAGTTCAAAAACCCCCCTGTTTTTCTGTGTAATTCAACCGGGAATCTGCGAAGTTCCAATCTTGCCGGGCCAAAGAGCGGCAGGTGAAATGGGTTGAGACGAACGGTGCTCTGTCTGTAAATTCATGTGTACGGGGCAGGTTATTTCTGCAAATGTTGACCAGGACTGATTTTTCAAAAAAAGGGGGTCAGCCAATCATGGCTAACCCCTCGAATTTCCTGGTGCCGGAGGTCGGAATCGAACCGACACTTCCCCAGGGGAAGGGGGATTTTGAGTCCCCTGCGTCTACCAGTTTCACCACTCCGGCTTGTGGGTTTCGATTATAGTTTCAGGGCCTTCAAAGTCAAGAAAATTGTATTGACAACGCCGAGATGCGTATGCTAAACGAAGTTCTCTTTTTCAACGGAACGGGGCTGTAGCTCAGTTGGGAGAGCGCTTGAATGGCATTCAAGAGGCCAGGGGTTCGACCCCCCTCAGCTCCACCAGGATAAAAACCGTATTTACCGATACGTTGGCCGCCTCGGCGGCCTTTTTTTTGGGGGTTGCCCCAGTACGGTGATCCCTCTGCCCGAGGCCGCGCGGCACCGGCGTACCTGTCCCTTGCATCGACGAGGAGGTATCCCATGAGCCCGGCCAAGAGGCAGAAGCAAACCATTCCGGAAACCCTTCCCCCCGCCCCCGAACAGCTTGCATCCCTGGAGGCGATCCAGCGCCGCGTCGTGTGGCTCGCCAGCCGGATGATCGACCACGCCAACCACGAGAGACCCAACCCCGAGGGGACGAAGATCGGGGGCCACCAGGCATCTTCCACCTCCATCGCCTCGATCCTGACGGCCCTGTATTTCCACTACCTGCGGCCGGGAGACCGGGTTGCCGTCAAACCCCAGTCGTCGCCTTCCTTCCACGCCGTCCAGTATCTCCTGGGGCGGCTGCCCCGCGAGCTCATGACGAGGCTTCGCTCCTACGGGGGACTCCAGCCCTATCCGAGCCGGACGAAAGATCCCGACGGGGTCGATTTTTCGACGGGGTCGGTTGGGCTCGGAGCCGTGGCGCCCGCCTTTGCCGCCGCCGTCTACCGTTACGCCCAGGCCCATTTCGGGCCCCTGCCCGAGCGCCGCTTCGTCGCCCTGATGGGGGATGCCGAGATGGACGAGGGCAACGTCTGGGAGGCCCTCCTGGATGACTCCCTGCAGGAGCTTCACAACCTGCTGTGGATCGTGGATCTCAACCGGCAGAGCCTGGACCGGGTCGTGCCCGGAATTCGGGCCGCCCGCCTCAAGAGGCTCTTCGAGGACATGGGCTGGCAGGTGATCGAGGCCAAATACGGACGCAAGCTCCAGGCCCTCTTCGGCCGGCCGGGAGGGGAGGCCCTGCGGCGCCGCATCGACCGCATGCTGAACGAGGAATACCAGGCCCTGATCCGTCAGGGCGGCGCGGAGATCCGCAGACATCTGCTCGATGAGAAAGGCCACGGCAGGGCCGAAATGGCGCGCCTGCTGAAGGAGATCCCCGACGAGGAACTGCCGTCACTGCTGTCCAACCTCGGCGGGCACGACATGCAGGAACTCCTCTCGAGGCTCGCGGAGGTCGACGACCGGCGGCCCACGATCCTCTTCGCCTACACCATCAAGGGATGGGGGCTTCCCCTGGCAGGCCATCCCCTCAATCATGCCCAGCTGATGAGCCCCGAGCAGATCGGGGGACTGCGGGCCTCCTACGGCATTCCCTCCAACGACGACTGGCCCCTTTTCGACGCGACATCCCCCGAGGGCAGGCTCTGCGCCGAGCGGGCCGGGAAGCTGTTCGGCGGCGGGGAGAAGCCCCCCTTCGTGCTTTCGCCGGATGCCGTCCCGGAGGACATCCATGCGCCGTCTCCGCAGGTGACGAGCACCCAGGACGCCTTCGGGCGCCTGCTCATACAACTGGCCGACCTGCCCGAGCTCGCCCGGCGCATCGTGACGACGTCTCCCGATGTGTCCATCTCGACAAACCTGGCGGGCTGGATCAACAAGACGGGTGTCTTCTCCGCCCGGGAGCAGAGGGACTACGAGGATGCCGAGGTCTACCGGCTGCTGAAGTGGCACCGCTCGCCCCGGGGGCAGCACATCGAACTGGGCATCTCGGAGATGAATCTCTTCATGATGCTTTCGATGATGGGGCTTTCGACGGAGTTGTGCGGCGTGCACCTCATCCCTGTCGGGACGGTCTACGACCCCTTCGTCTGCCGGGGGCTCGACGCCCTGATCTATGGCCTGTACTCGGGCTCGAAATTCATCTTTGCGGGGACCCCCTCGGGCGTGACCCTGTCGCCGGAAGGCGGCTCCCACCAGTCGACGGTGACCCCGTCGCTGGGTACGGAGCTTCCCAACCTCGACTACTGGGAACCCTGTTTCGCCCTGGAGCTGAAGTGGATCCTGCTGGAGTCGATCCGGCAGTGCTGCGACCGGGCGGAAGGCCGCTCGACCTACCTGCGGCTTTCCACGAGGCCCGTCGACCAGGGGTTGATGAAAGCGGCCCTGGGGCGATTGGGGGAAGAGACCCTGCGAAGGCAGGTGCTGGCCGGGGCCTGCCGTCTGCGGGACTGGCGGGACGGCAGCAACACCGACGAGTCGGCGCCCCTGGTGATCCTGGCTGCCGCGGGGACGATGGTGCCGGAGGCCATGGCGGCGGCGGGCATTCTCGAACGGGAGGGTGCAAGGGTGAACGTGATCGGCATTACGAGCCCCCGCCGGCTCTATGACCGGTGGCAGCAGGGCCGCAGGGAGATTCTCGAGGGCGCCGGCCCGGGGGGGGAAGGGTTTCTTGGGGAGCTGATCCTGCCGCCGGAGCGCAGGGCCCCGATCGTAACCGTCCAGGACGGGGCCTCCCACTCGTTCGCCTGGCTGGGGAGCGTCTTCGGCACTCGCGCCGTGAGCCTGGGGGTCGACCGGTTCGGCCAGACGGGGAGCCGGGCAGACCTTTACGGGCATTTCGGGATCGATGCGCCAGGCATCGCCGAGGCGGCCTACTCGGTACTGGAGATCTGTGATTCGGGACAGGGTTGATCACGAAAAAGAAACCCCCGTGGAGGGAGCCGCGGGGGTTTCTTTGTACTACTGAGGACTCGTTGCTGAACGGGAGAGAAAATCAAGGCACCTGGTTCTCGAGGATGCCCTCGAGAACATCCTTCTCGATCTCCTGCATGAGCTTTAAAGAATTGTACTTCTCCGCTTTCTTGCCGGCCTTGCCGGTCGTTTCTGTAGTTCTCGTCATGGTCTTGCTCCTTTTACTTCCTTTTGTTTCTCGGGGCGTTTTCCCTCACGCCTCCGCACGTCTTCCCGGCGGAGCGCTTCCACATATCGATTCCAGTCTTCCTCGCTGATTTTGGTCTTCCTGGGCACTTCTTTCGTCTGATCCACCGATTCCTCCCTGTACGAGCGCCGCAGCCTGGGTCAACCTGTCTGCCGCCGATTGCGCCTCCCGTCTCCATCCATTTGCGGGCGGGGCCGGTCCCCGCCCGCAAACGAATGTCAAGGAGATAGTCAGTGACGTGTTGCAGAAGACGACATGACTGACCAGGAATCGACGGTTTTCGCTCCGTCAGGGCCGGATCGGTCCGCACATCGGGTCGTACCCGTACTTCCCGCCGAGCATCTTGTCCTTGCCCCTCTTGAGTTCCTTTGTTTCTTCTTTCTTTTTCAAGGGGTTTTGCCTTTGCCGTGTCCCATCCTATCGGAAGATGGCCGGTCCCTTGTCCTTGTAGTAGGAGCGGCTCGAAGGATCACCGGGGATCCTGGCGGTGCGATCCGCGCCCGGCATTCCCTGGGGATTCATGTCCGTTTTCGCTCTCATCGCCACTCTTCCCGTCATGATCGTTGCCTTTCCCCGGTGTCGGCCTGTTCTCTCTTGTTTCGAGGCCACCCTAACCGAATCGGGCCCCGAAAAAAATCGGCCGCTGTCTGAAACTGGGATCAGACAATACTTGAGCGAGCGCTCAGACATCGGAGCAAGCCTCCATCAGACAATGTCTGATGGCGCCCGGGAGGGCCTCGGGATGCGGGTCTGAGGCCGGCGCGGCACAGGGGCGCCGGGGGCTCCGCCGCCATTGCGACGCAGCGGCCTGAAACGGTTACAGGCACGGAATGATTTGACAATCGGGCCGGATCGTATTAAAGCGTTCGATAAATACGAGCGAGTATTACGATTCAGGTTCCAGGTTTTACGAGATAAATAAGCCTGAAACATAAATCGCAAAATGTAAAACCTCGCTGGAAGCGGTGCTCATGGCCCGGGTGAAGTCCAAAGAACAACTGATTACGGAACTGGCGGATCTGCGCAAGCAGATCGACGAGTTGAAGCGCTCGGAGACGGACTGCCTCTTCGAGGAGGGCCTCTACCGTAGCCTGGAACGATCGTCCCGTGCGGGGATCTACGTGCTCCAGAACGGAAAATTCCGCTTCGTGAACGAACATGCGGCCCGCTACTGGGGCTACAACCGCAACGAGCTGATCGGGATGTCCTCCATGAGCCTCGTCCATCCCGATCACCGCGAGCGGGTCCGGAAAAATGCAATCGCCATGCTCAAGGGCAAGCGCTCGCACCCCTACGAGTTCATGACGATCGGCAAGAACGGGGATCTGCGCTGGATCGCAGAGACGGTGACCCCCATTCACTACCAGCGCAAGCGGGCCGTCCTCGGAAACTCCATGGACATGACCCGCCAGGTCAAGGCCCGGACCAAGCTGGCGGAGCTGGAGGCCCTCGAGGCATCGATCCTGGATGCGATCCCGCACGCCGTGATCGGGCTCAAAAACCGCCGGATCATCTTCGCCAACAATGGCGTCGAGAGTGTCTTCGGCCGGAAGGCCTCCGAGCTCATCGGCCGCTCCACCCGCCTGCTCTACCCCACCGAGGAGGGATTCAAGGAGATTGCCAAGGTCCTCTACTCGAACCTGGCGCGCCAGCGTACCTTCAGCCTGGAGTTCACCTGCCGGCGCCGCGACGGAAGCCCCTTCGAGGCCCTGATCAGCGCCTCCCGGATCGGGGATATGCTCCAGGAGAAGCGGGTCGTCATCACCTACGAGGACATCACGGACCGAAGGCGCGCCGAGGAGTCCTACAAGCTCTTCGCCTCGAGCGCCCAGGCCGGTGTCTACGTCGTACAGGACGGAAAATTCCAGTACGTCAACCATCACGCCGCCGCCTACGCGGGCTACAGCCCCGAGGAGCTGGCGGGCATGAGCTCCATGGGCCTGGTTCACCCCGAGGACCGGGTCAAGGTCCGCAAGCATGCGCGGGAATTGCTGCGCGGCAAGCGCAGCGCGCCCCACGAATTCCGCATCGTCACCAAGGACGGCCGCATCCGGTGGATCATGGAGACGGTGGCCTTCATCCCCTACAAGGGCTCCCGGGCCGTCCTCGGGAACTCCATGGACATCACCGAGCAGACCGAGGCGCGCAACCGCCTCGAGGCCCTCGAGGCCCTGGAGGCCTCCATCCTGGAGGCCATCCCGCACGCCGTCATCGGCCTGCAGGACCGCCGGATCATCTTCGCCAACGACGGGGTCCAGTCCGTGTTCGGCTGGGACGCCCTGGAACTGATCGGAAAGAGCGTCCGCGTCTTCTACCGTTCCGATGAAGACTACGAGGAGATCGCGCGGATCCTCTACACGGCCCTCGAGAAGCAGCGGACCTTCAAGATGGAGTTTTTGTGCCGGCGCAAGGACGGCAGCGATGTGGACTGCATGATCACCGCCTCCCGGATCGGCGAGAGCCTCAAGGAGGGAAACATCGTCATCACCTACCAGGACATCACCGACCTCAAGCGCGCCAAGACGGAGGTGGAGCAGTCGCGGGAGCGGCTGCGCAATCTCTCGGCCCACCTCGAGTCGGCACGGGAGAAGGAGCGCACCCGCATCGCCCGGGACCTGCACGACGAGCTCGGGCAGCTGCTGACGGCTCTCAACACGGACCTGGTCCTGCTCATGAACAGTGTCCCGCCCGGACAGGCCGACCTCCTGAAGAAGGCCGAAGACTCGATCAACCTCGTGGAGATGACCATGGAGACGGTCAAGCGCATCTACATGGCCCTCCGTCCGGGGATGCTCGATCACCTGGGGCTTGCCGTTGCGATCGATTGGCTCGCCAAGGATTTCCAGAAGCGCACCGGCATCAAGTGCTCGGTTTCCATCTACCCCGGGGAGCTGCGGCTCGATGCGGACATGTCCTTTTCCATCTACCGCATCGTCCAGGAAACGCTCACGAACATCTCGCGCCACGCCGAGGCGAGCCGCGTGACCATCAGCCTGAAGCAGGGCGCCGACCGCGTCGAACTCGTCGTCCGGGACAACGGAAAGGGGATCACGCTGGAACAGCTTGCAAAACCGAACTCCTATGGACTGCTGGGGATCCGGGAGCGCGCCTACCACTGGGGGGGCGAGGCCGTGATCTCCGGGAAGAAGGGCCAGGGGACAACCGTCAAGGTCAGCATACCACTCATGGAGAAAGGGAAGGGCCATGAAAAAGATTCGAATCCTGATCGCCGATGATCACCCCATCGTACGGGAGGGCTACAAGAAGATTCTCATGAGCCAGCCCGACATGGATGTGACCGGCGAGGCCGGCAACGGGCAGGAAGTCCTGGACCTGATCCAGAAGAAGGATTTCGAGCTCATCCTGCTGGACATCTCCATGCCCGGCCGCAGCGGGCTGGAGATCCTCAAGGAACTCAAGAGCCAGAAGCCGCACCTGCCCGTCATGATCCTGAGCATCTACCCCGAGGAGCAATACGCGGTGCGCGCCTTTCGGGACGGCGCCTCGGGCTATCTCACCAAGGCAAGCACGCCCAAGGAGCTTATCTCGGCCATCCGGAAGGTCTCCCAGGGCGGCCGCTACGTGACCGAGGCCCTGGCCGAGAAGCTCACCTACTTCCTGCACGGCGATGCGGAAAAAGCCCCCCACGAGAAGCTCTCCGACCGGGAGTACCAGGTCATGCTTCTCATCGCCTCGGGCAAGACGGTGACCCAGATCGCCGAGGAGCTCTGCCTGAGCGTGAAAACGATCAGTACCTACCGGCGGCACATCCTGGAGAAGATGCAGTTCAGCACGAATGCCGAGATCACCATGTATGCCATCCAGAACAAGCTGCTGGGCTGAAGAAAAAGATCGGGGACGTTGCCTTCCCATCAGACGCACGCTGATGCCGATTCCGGTTTCCGTCTGACAACCCTGGTCCTCTGTGTCTGAGGTGTTATTCAGAGTCGCGCCGATTGCGGCAGATGTCCCCGGAGCGTAAGCTTTATCGAAAGACAGGGAGGTCGCCCGGCGATGTTCAGCGATGCGAGAACCAGAAGGAAGGTTGAATCCGGCTTCTTCACGGAATTCATGAACGAACGGACGATCTCTCTGGCGAGCGAACCGGGCTGCCGCCTGCACTACGTGAAAAAGAAGATCCTGTTCCGGTGAGCGGCGAAAGGGGATTCCTCCCCCCCCGGCAAGCAATCCTGACGCTAAAGGAGTCAAGGCATGCGGAGAAAAGAGATCAGCAGAAGAGATCGCAAGCGGGAACTGATCACCCGCGAACTGCTCAACGGTCGAAACTGGGTGGACCCCATGTGCGGGCCCATGGACATCCCCGGTGACAAGAAGTAATCGGCTGATTGCGTGATTGGTCAAGTTGCCAGGCAGGGGTCCGTGATCCCTGCCTTTTTTATGGGGGCGCAGGGAGGGCCAAGAATCTTCATCTAATACTTTTGTCGTATGAAAAAACTTGACTTTGGGTGCAACAGATGCAACAAGAGCGCTGTCTTTGGGGGAGGGCTCAAAGATATCGCACTCTGGTTTACGAGGGTTTATCCATTCGTTGTGTTGGTGGGTAAAGACACATGGAAGTGGTCTGCTTCTTATCCATCATCGCCGTCGCGGCACTGCTTTTCTATTCGATATGCCGGGCTCCGTCGCGGGCCTGCCATCCGTTCGAGCTGCGGACGCTTGTCTTCCTGTCGCACGCTGCGGCCGCCCCGTTCGAGGATCTGCTTGCGGCAGGCGACGTGGAGAGTGTTTATCGAATCCTCAAAGCCCTGGAGCGGCGGGGCGATCTCCTGGTCCTCGAGACGGACACGGAAATCTATATCGACTGCCCCGAACCGCGCTCCCGGGAAATCTCTTCCGATATGACTGCCAATTAGCCGCCCCTCCCCTCCGTCATCGCTGAATCGAAAGCGTCGCCTTCCCATCAACCCGGCTTTCAGGGTGGTGCTTTTGAGAATGCGCGGGCCCCATCAGGGGCCCTTCCGGATGAGTTCCGTCAAGCAGGGCACCAGCTGCTTCTTGCGCGACAGGATCCCATTCAGCATGTACACGTTCTCCTCCACCGGGGCGGGGAAGAATGAAAACCGGAAGAAGGCGGGAAAGCGAGTGGCGTGGCAGGCATCTTGCAATTTGCAGGGCAACGTGCTAATCGATGACGCGCTGAACGGGAACGCCGAAAATGAATGTTCGTCCTCTGCACTTCTTGTACGGAATCCTGCCGGCCCTTCTCGCCGCCTGGGCATTCCTTTCTTTTCTCCCCGGTCCCTCAACGGCCACGGAGATCTCCCCGGTCACGGACGCGGTGGTGGACCGCATCGTCATCGAAAAGTCGAAACGCACGATGACGCTCCTGAAACAGGGCCGGGAGGTAAGGACTTACAAGGTCGCCCTGGGCCGCAACCCCATCGGCCCCAAGATCCAGAAGGGGGACCAAAAGACACCCGAAGGGCTCTATTATGTTGATTACAGGGTCCACAACAGCGTCTACCACAGGGCCCTGCATCTAAATTATCCGAACCAGGACGACATCGAACGGGCCAGATCACTGGGGGTGACGCCGGGCAACAGCATCATGATCCACGGCATGAAAGAGGATAAACTCTGGATGGGCGACGTCCAGTACCTCTTCGATTGGACCAACGGCTGCATCGCCCTGACAAACCGCGAGATCGAGGAGATCTGGGTACTCGTGCCGGTGTGGACGCCCGTGGAGATCAGGCCGTAGTCAGTTGGCGCGGGCCCGAACCTCTGCGAAGTTCCTTGCCTGCCGATGTGTGACGAAGGGTCTCCACGCGAAGTTAGGAAGAGCGGAAAGAAGCAACAGGAACAGCAAGAAAGAAAAAAGGCGGTGCCGGAACAAAACCGGCGCCGCCTTTTCTGTTTGTATTCCCGGGGCGTCTGTGCCCGCGGGCCGTGGTTCTACTTCTTCATGGATTTCATGAAGATCGCTTCGGACTTCTTTGCGTTGTCTTCGGCGAGCTTCGCCGAGGCAGCTGCCTGGGCCGCCGACTGCTCGGCCTTCGCCGCCGCCGCATTGCAGGCCGCGGTTGCCTTGGCGCACTCCGCCTGGTTGGCCGCCGCCATCGACTTGGCCGCTGCGGCATCCCGTGAGGCCTGGTCGGCCTTCATCGTGGCCTGGTCTGCCTTCATCGCGGCTTCCTTGACCTGGGCATTCAGTTTGTCCAGATCGCCCGTTG
>DIFQ01000041.1 GCA_002419215.1 Syntrophaceae bacterium UBA5744 | reverse complement strand
TTGGTAATTGATCCTGTTCTGGCACCTGTGTTAAGGGTGCCGTATGGAGTTAGACGCATACTACAAGCTGATTTCGAGCGAGAGCAGGGCCAGAAAATATCTGCTGGGAAAATGCTTCAAAAACCATCAGCGTTTTTGCCCTCGCTGTCGCTGCCGTAAGCTCTACAAATTACAAGAGGGACGTTCTCGTTGTTCCCGCTGCGACTATACGTTTCATGACTTTTCGGGCCGCTGGATTAATTACGGCCGTCTGAGCGCGCTGCAGTGGCTCTCGCTGATCAAGCTCTTTGAATTAGAGGTCTCCGTCCGCAAAATGTCCCTGCAGCTCGGTCTGTCCTATCGGGCCGTCTATGGAGCCGTCAGCACGATCCGGATGGCGATCCTGAGCCACGCCGAGGATGCCCCGAGTTTGCTGGGCGGCGAGATCGAGCTCGATGAGGCCTACTTCGGAGGCCGTCGCAAGGGAAACCGGGGCCGGGGAGCTGCCGGCAAAGTGCCAGTCTTCGGCATCCTGGAGCGTGAGGGCCATGTTCACGTCAGTGTCGTTCCGGACGTCTCGGCCGCCACGCTGCTCAAGCTCACCGTCAAGAAGGTCCGTCGAGGCAGTGTGGTCTATACCGATAAGTTCCGAAGCTACGACAGCCTCATGTTCTGCGGCTATCGGCACTTGAAGGTGGACCACCAGAAGTACTTCTCTTCCGGCAGGGTCTACATCAACGGCCTGGAGGGATTTTGGAGTTGGGCCAAGGAGAGACTGATGAAACATCATGGCGTCTCCAAGGACCGCTTTCCTCTGTATCTCAAAGAACTGGAGTTCCGGTATAATCACCGCACCGGAGATCTCTTCGATCAGGTAGCCAACTACCTCTGCGATCTGGTGCCAAAACGGGACTAATTACCATTTATTTAGATCCATACACGGTTCAATTCATAATCTGAAAAGGAGGATTCGTTATGGCGCAAGAGCATACCTTTGCATCCCCCGGCCCTGCCGGTCTGGCTGCACTCGCAGTTGCATGCTTTGGTTTCGGCGCGGTATTTCTTGGCTGGGTCAAGGTCGAAGGCCTTCCCATCCTGTTTGCATGGCTTGTCGGCGGCGGCGTCGTCCAATACACGGTTGCCGTGATGGAATTAAAAGATCATAACATCACCGGCGGCAACGTCTTCCTGTTCTTCTCGGCTTTCTTCATGTTCGGCGCTTCGCTGAGCGTTCTGGCCAAGTTCCTCATGATCAAGTTCGGCATGGCTCCCCACGCCTACGTCGAGGGATGGACCTGGATGGCCGGGGCCGGCTTCCTCACCGCCGTCACCCCCGCTTACGCAAAGTCCAACAAGCTCCTCTTCCTGACCGTCATCATGCTCGACATCGTTCTGTGGTGCATCGTGTTCCTCGATCTCGGCAAGATGGATCCCGCAATCGGCAAGCCCATCGTGGGCTGGCTGCTGATTATCTGCGGCTGGGCCGGTGTCTACCTCGCCGGAGCCATTACCTGCAACACGGTGTACGGCCGCGCGATCTACCCGGTTCCCACCCCGTTTGTGAAATAGGGGGATCCCGGTTCGTATCCCGCATTGAAAAGAAGGGGCAGGCTCTCCGGGCCTGCCCCTTCCTGTTCTCCCGCAATGGGTAAAAATCCTACGACTCGTTCAAGAGATAGGTCTGCAGGCTGATCTTCTTTCTCGTGATCCCCAACTTTTTGCGGATGCTGTTCCGGTGAACATTGACGGTGGCCGCGGAGAGCTTCATCAGGTCCGCGATTTCCTTGGAGCTCTTTCCCTTCCGGATGAAGTTCGCGACGTGGAGCTCCGTGAAGGTCAGATGGGCATCGGACTTGATCCGGTTCAGGAAGGGAGAGGTGAGGGTCCGGAGGTTCTCCTGCAGGCTCTGGATGATCGAGCCTGCCTCGCGGGCGAGCGCCGTCTCCTTGAGCCGCTCGAAGCCGGGCATGATCAGGTCGTCGATGTTGGTCATGATCTGTTGTTCCAGGGCCTTGCGATCGGCCTCCCGCTGGTCCAGGAGCGTGCGCAGGGTGATGTTGAGCTCTTCGAGCTTGACGGTTCGCCGCTTCAGCTCCTTTTCAACCTTTTTGCGCTGCGCAATGTCCGCGGCGAGTTCCCGGTTGAGCTGTGCGATTTGCCGGGTCCTCTCGACGACACGCTGTTCGAGAAAATCGTGCGCTTCCCGGAGCTTCTCCACCATCTCCTTGCGCTCCGTGATGTCGATGAAAAATCCCTCGTAATAGGCGGTCTTTCCGTGGGCGTTGCGGACGGCGTGCATGCTCGTAAAACCCCATCCCTGGCTCTTGTCCTTCCGGAGAAATCGGAACTCGTACTGCGCATGCCCCCGGGCTTCGACCTCCCGCATGACTTTTTCCCTCTGTTTCCGGTCCGCGTAGATCTGCCGGTATGCATTTTTTATATTCCTCTTCATCTCCTCGGGAGAGCGATACCCGAAGAGTGTCGCGAGGGCCGGGTTGATATTGAGAATCCGGCCGGAAACGGAGGACTGGTAAATCCCCTCGCCGGCGTTGTCGAAAAGGCTCCGGTATCGTTCCTCGGGGCTGATCGGGACGGAAGGCCCGGAAGGTTGCTTGCCTCGCTTGCTCATCGATTTCACCTCCCCGCGCACAAAAGGCCGTCACGATGCGGGTATCGCAGGAATTTACAGGGTCCCGACAGAAATTATCATCATTTATTGCGAATTGAAAGGCTGGATAAAACACCCTGGCAAGGCTTCAGGCAACGTGAACGCACGGATCAAAGGCCTCGCCGTTGCCCATGCCGGCAAAGCTGTGATTGTGAACGTGTGGATGCTTCGGGAACCGGAGTCCGGGCGCGTCAGGACGCCCGATCGTTACCGGGTCAACGCGTGCCCCATTCCCTGGGAATGGGAATGATGAAAACGGGGACTCTGCTGTGCTGCAAAACATCGGTGGCCACGCTGCCTAAAAAGGTTTGAGACACGAGCCCCTTGCCGTGGGTACCCATGATCAGTACATCGGCCTTGATCTCATCCGCTTTTTTAAGGATTTCTACAACAGGGTCTCCCTCGATCACCTGGATCGAAGAAACACGGGTCATCCTGGCGGGATTATTTTCGAGTTCCCGTCGGACAAAGTCATCCAGTCTTTTCTTGATTTGTTCCAGGATGGCGGGTTTTTCATCTTCCGGAGTCGTTGCGGCGAAAAAACTGTATGGCAGGGGGAAAAAGTATTTCAGCACATACAGGATGTGGATTTCGGCATCGTGGACTTCAGCCGAGCTCAATGCATAACGGAAAACATAGACAGAATTTTCGCTGAGGTCGGTTGTGTAAAGGATCCTTTTGATTTTGGGTATCGACGTCAAGGAAAAACCTCCGAGCCGTCTCGAACAACAAACATCCGGCATGAAAAAGCTGCGGCACGGGTTCCCGAGGCCTTCGCTATGTCGGTGACATCGAGGAGAGTTCTTTTTTGAAGGAATAGAAATAAACCGCACCGATAAAGATAAATCCGCCCACAATGTTCCCCAGGGTCACGGGGATCAGATTCCATTCGACGAACTGCGCCCAGGTGACATTGGCGCCCAGCATGATTCCCGTGGGAATGAAATACATGTTTGCGACGGAGTGCTCAAACCCCGAGGAGACGAAGGCCATGATGGGAAACCATATGCCGAAAAATTTTCCTATCATGTTCTTTGATGCAAAAGCGAGCAGGATGGCGACATTGACCAGCAGGTTGCAGGCTATGCCCTTCATGAAAGCGGACCAGAGACCGAGGGTGCCCGTTGCGATGTAAGGGAGGACCTTTCCTTCGGCAATCGTGATGGCGTTCTGTCCGAATACCGTTAATTCGGGGCCTCCCCCTTTGCTCAAGGGACCGACAACCATCAGGTATGCCCAGAAAATGGAGCCGACAAAATTTCCGATATATACCCAGGTCCAGGCATTAAACACTTTGCCCCATGTGGTTTTTTTCTGAAAGACGGCCATGGGAATAAGCATCGTATCGCCCGTAAAGAGCGACATGCCTGTCAGCACGATGGCAATGAGGCCCACCGGGAAAACCGCGCCGCCAATCAGGGCCTTGAAACCGGGGCCCAGGGTTTTTTCCACTCCTGTTCCACAGACGGTGCAGAGTGCGGCGCCTACCGCGATCAATAGACCCGCCATGAAACTTCTTACCAGAAAATTTGGAGTGCCCAGACTTGCCTTATACTTTCCGGCATTGCCTGCCAATTCAACAATTTCTACCGGTTTGTGAGCCAATTGCTGCTCCCTGTTCAATAAGATATTTCAGTGGCCCCGGAAACCATCCAAAGAGACAAGTAGAGTCTTTTCACCAACTTCAGGTGAGAGACTGAAATCGTGATCGGCCATGGATCGTTCCGCGCTGATCGCAGTAGGGACATCACCCCTGCAGTCATCCCCTATGCGGTACACACCGGATAGCACATGGGGTCCGCCCAGAACTTCTTGTCCTTCTTGATCTCTTTCAGAAAATGGATGTCCTTTTGGTCCTGCACCTTTTTTGCCGCCTCGTAGTAGTTCATGATGACCTCCCGTCTCATTTTCTTGCTTCCGGCCCGCGTTGCCTTGCCGGCTGCGATAGGTTGGATCAGTCGGTTTTCCTCTCAAATTCCGGGAAACACATGGGGTCGTACCAGATGCCGCCGCGCCGGAACGCCTTGGTCCCTTTTTCGATCCGTTCCTTCTTCATGTCTGCGCCTCGCCTTGACATCCCGTGTTTTCTCCCGACCGGCCGCGTTTCGGCGTGTTAACGGGGAAGCTCATCGGGTCGGTCCAGTACTTCTTGTCGGTCTTCACGTTCCTGGCTTTCTCTTTCATGGTCGTGTCTCCTTTCCTAAACCTCATGGTCTTTGTTCCCTTTCGTTAAGCTCAATATATAGTTTTTTCACTTTTTGAAAATCGGCGCCCGTCTGAATCTCGGATAGGAATGCCGGGCCCGGACAAGGCAGAGGGGGTCTGACAGGGCCATAGGACATGCGCCTATGCAGCCGCAATCCGGCTGAATGCCTTGGGTCTGTCTTCAGGCGTCAAGACTGCGAAGATCGGAAGAGCAGAAGTGAGGAAGAGCGAAAGGGGCGCCTTGCATCTGGCCATTTTTGACCCGCCTGAAAATGAAAGCCGGTTATCCCCCTTTCAAAAGGGTAACCGGGGGCGCATCCCGCCAATCAAGAAGCTAAGATGGTGAGAGGGTAAGAACGTTGGATGAGTCGGTAGCCGACTTCATGCTCTCTGCTTCTCCAACCTTCTCCTTCATGTTCTCTTGCCCTCCGGTTTTGACCTTTCTTCCCGATACCCGATACCCTATCCCCGTATAGTTTGACAATTAGTTGGAGAACATTTGCAAATAGATGGAGAAATATTTCTCTGGCTAACTGCAAGATACACGAATCCTGTCCGATTTAGTTTTGACAATCGGTCAGGTGCGCATTTCTCGATCTATTTGTCAATAATTGGTGATTATCAGCTCTGCTCTTGCCTTACCTCTGCTCTCCTTGGATTTGCCTCTCGAATAGCTCGTGGTGATCGACTCGAGCTTGAATTCCCTATATATCTCCCTGATCCGTTTGTGATCTCCAAGAGAAAGGATGAAACGGCCCTTCACGCCGACGAGTATCCCGGCCAGGTCGAGGTAGTCCTGGTCGACCATGTTGTGCCGGTAATCTTTCGTGCCGTAGTATGGCGGATCCAGATAAAAGAGCGTGTGAGGCCTGTCATAGCGCTCGATGCAGTCCTTATAGTCCAGGTTCTCGATGTAGACGCCGGCGAGTCGCCAGTGCATCTCCAATATCTTCTCCTCAAGATCGAGGATGCTCAGCCGCGACGGCGACGTCGTCCCATACCCGAAAGTGGGGTTTATTAGCTTCCCAGCGAAGCTCGTCTTCATGATGTAGAAGCATTTAACGGCCCTCTGGATGTCCGTCAGGGTAAAGGGATCCTGACGCTTGATGATCTCGAAGAGCTTTCGGGAGACCACATAATATTTGAACTGCCGGATGAACTCCTCGTAATGGTTCTGAACCACTCGAAAGAGGTTGATAACCTCGCCGTCCCGGTCGTTCAGGACCTCCACCTTCGACGGCTGCTTGCCGAAAAAGACCCAGGCCGCGCCGCAAAACACCTCGCAATAACAAGCGTGTGAAGGAAATCGCGCGATGATCCGTTTTGCGAGTCTCGACTTCCCTCCCGTGTAATTAAGCGGACTGTTCATGGCATCCTTCCTTTCTGCCGATATACCCGGAGAAGCCGGGAATCGGCCCGTTTGGATGCTTGAACATCCTCTCGCCTCGGCGGAGTTGGCGCTCCGACCGGGGCGGCTTCTTTTATCCGTGGCAGAAGAACAGCCCGCCGTCTCCGGAAGGAGGTTCGGGCGGTTCTCCGCCGCCTGTCTCCGCCTCGGCCAAGATCCCGGCGCCGGGCGTCAGGTACTGCTGATCCACGTCCTGCGTCTCGTTGACGATGCCAGCCCCCGGCGCGAGGTATTGCTTCGGTGTTGCCATCTCAGCTCTCCGTGATCTTCGGGTCGATGTAGACCGTCGTCGAGGCCTTTGCCAGATGGACCCGGGCGATGATGGGCCCAGCCTTGCCCGGGGTCACCGTGACGCTCAGCTTGAACTCGTTCGGGTTGGTCAACCCCGTGGTCGTCCACGTCTCCGTCGAGGCGTCCACGTCTGCCGGGGATGCGAGCGGAGCGCACCGGCTCATGGCCACGCCGAAACGCGGATCCGAGGCGTTGAGCGGATAAAGCAATTCCAGCCAGATCTCGTCGTTCTGCAAATTCGTTGCAGAGTCCAAGATGCCCTCGACAGTGAAGGTGGTCGAGTCCGTCGAGTCCGTCCAGCCGAGGATTCCAGAGCCGATGAGCACGTTGAATAATTCAATCGCGCCATCGTTCGACACCATCTTCACCGTGTGACTTGTGGTCCCGTTCGACGCCCCGCCCGTCCTGACGATGGTGGTTTCCTGCTGGCAATACCCCATGCAGCTGTCCTCGCGGAATTCGTAGACCGTATTTCCGTTGCCAGCCATATGGGCTTTCGGCCGGTGCCAGGGGAAATACCCAGCGCCGATTTTCTGTGGGTATTGTGCAGAAAAGCCCCCGGCAAAGGTGGAGGGCAGCTTGCAGCCCTTGAGAATCACAGTCCCGTTCTGGGCGTGATACCAGCCCGCGGAACCGTTGACGTTTTGAAGTTCAGCCGTACTGGGCAGGCTCGACAGGTCCACCCCTTCAAAACACAGCTGGCACCCGCCGCCCTGCGTGGCATACAGATACCCCGCACCTGCATTGAATAAAACCGCTCCGCCACGCATGGAAAACCAGCCAACACCGCCGTCGAACCCATAGGCATACGGCGAGATATTTATATTTGCGTTGAGAACCTCTACAACCATTGGGTAATCTCCGCTTCCAGAAAGCCGGACGTTACCCCAACCTGCGTGAAGGATCTCTGTAGACCCGCTGCCCTCCAAAACAATGTGAGTCGCCCGACCATTGTGGGTAAAGCTTATCCCGTCATAGTTTGATTTGTACTTCACGCCGTAGCTGTAAAGCGCCCCTCCGTTAAAAACAACACTGCCCGCATTATAAGCATAAATCAGCGCCCCCTCGGAGAGTGAATCGTCCGCCTTGTCCACACAATATATCTTCGTGGGTGTAGTCAGCGTGGTTGCGCCCAAGAACGAACAAGAGTTCTGGACTTCGCTGTGAGCTTCGTGGACGAGGATGGTATCCCCGCCCGCCGCTGCGACGGCGTGGTTTGTGATATAAAAAAGCAGGCAACTTGCATTGTCCCAGCTCGTCGGCTCCCGGCAAGTCCAGGTGACGCCCCCGTCAGTCGTCGTGTTGCCGACCGTCGTGTCCCATGTGGGCTGAGTCGTTGCGTGAGAGGTCCCGGCCGTCGTACACTCGAACACCCTGGCCCTGGCCGCCTCCGTTCCGTAGCCTGTCGTGCAGACACACCGGGCCCCGAGCGAATAGGCGTGGTTCGCCTGCCATTGGGAGCAAACCTCGCCGCCCTTCGTGGTCTGGTTGTCAACGTAAAACGTGCTCATGCCAGCTCTCCTTTAGGCGAAGTTCAAGGCCGCGTCGCCGTACCACACAGAGTTGATGTAGACCAAGGTGATGATGTCGACGGCGTTGCCCGCAGTCGTCAGGGTCGGCGCGGATCCGCCGCGCCACTTGACCGTCGTGGACCAGCTCAGCGTGTCCGACCCGCCCGCCGATTGCTTCACGAGGAACCGGTAAACCTGGCCGGCGACCGGGTTGCTCAGGGTCACGGCCACGGCGTCCCGGTCGAAAGTCATGTAGGCCGTGGACCCTGCCGTCCAGTCGATGGTGACGTTGTCCGCGCAGGTGACAGCCTGCTGCCCGGCCTGCATCCCGTTGGAGATGGAGAGGACCTCCGCGCCCGTGAGGGCCGCGATATTCCCGCCCGTCTTGCGCCCGAGGATCCGCTGTTCGGCCACCGTGACGGCGACCGGGGTGTTGTCCGACACAGCTGCCAGGATGCTCTGCGCGTCATAGGTCGATTTCTGGACGTAGCTCCCGCCTGCCAGCATCGTGGCGAACACGCCCGCGAGCTCTTCCGGGTAGAACCCATCATCAGCCGTGTTCCGGTAGCCCATGCAAAGGACGTTGTACGCCTTGAACGCGGACGCGGACCCCGCGCCCAGGCTGGCCTTGGACATGGTGAGGACCGCATCGTTCGTCTCGCTGAGCGTGACGTAGCAAAACTCCCCGTCTGCCAGGGTTATGTTCCCCGTCGCGATGGAATTGTGAACCGCGTTCCCAGCAGCGCTCGTGAAGTAGATGTGGATCGCGCCCGTCCAGTCGAGAACCCCGGTGGCCGAAGTCCACGAGAGAACCCCGTCGCATCCGACAAAAGCCCCCTTGTGGTAGGTGATCGCCCTGTCCAGCGTCACGAGCGGTGCCCCCAGCGCCGCCGCCGTGAAGGCCGTCACGCCCGCCGCAAAAGCCGTGAAGTAATTACCCATGCTTCTGACCTCCTACCAGGGCCTTCGCCTGATCGAATATCTCGAGAATCCGCTTCGGGCCGTTTGCCGCCTCCCGTTGCGCGAGCTCCATGTAGCGCTTCTGCTCCGCCCTCATTTCCCGCACCTCGTACAGGATGCCCTCGAGGGCCTTCGCGATCCGCTCCAACGTGCGAAACATGATTCCCCTCCTTCTCAGTACATGACCGCGCCGGCTGTATTGCGCAGCAGGATGGTCACCGCGGTTGTCAGTCCCGAATAGGCTTCGCTCAAGCTCCACACGACAGTCTGATCGTCCGGCTCCCCGACCGACCGGGGATAGCTGCCGTCCAACGGGTCGTTCTGGTAGCGCGCAAAGGAAATGCTTTCCGAGTTCCCGACGATCGGGATGGTGAGCGGGCTGGTCGTTTCGTCGGTGGCCACGCCTCCGATGGTGATGTTGCCCGTGCCGATGTTCCACGTCAGCGTCACGAGGTAGCCCTCGCCGCCCCGGCTGTACGGATTGCCATACTGGTCGCGCATGGTCAGCGTCACCGTCGAGGAATTCTCCCCCCAGGCAAGGTCGCCATCGCTGGCCACAGCGTCCAGCAGGGACGGCAGCGGGTCCGTGTAAAGCCGGTTGATGTCCGATTCCGTGATCGCCGTCATGTTCGGGTAAATGAGGACCCAGCCGAGCCGGACGTGGTCCGCCGGGGCCGCCGGGGGATCGATCGGGGATCCCGCCGCGAAGTTGGATCCCTTGACCACCTCGGCCACCCCGTCCGTGCCGACCACGACAGCATCGTACCGGAAATAGCTCGCGCTGGCCGCGTCGAAAGAGACCGATGCGCCAACGCTATCCATCACGAGGTCGAGCCGGTCCATGACGATGTCCGGCCTGTCCATGAGCAATCCGCTCAGCGAATAGGTGATCTCGTCGATGCGGAACGTGCCGGGGGCCACGGTCACGGCCAGGGTGGCCGGATCTGTAGCTCCCAACGAGCAGCCTGTCAGGACGGCGTCGCCCGGCGCCTCGGGCGTCGGCGCCACCGACCCGCCGGGAACCGCTGTCGGCAGCAGGAAGCCGTGCCCTGCCACCTCGATCCTGGCCTTGTTGCCGCCCGGGTGGGTGATGCGGACCGCGTTGCCGGGCCTGAGGTACTGAGGGGTCGATTCCCAGTTCTCGGGGAAATAGGCCCGGACGTGGGTGTCCGACCCCTGAATCTTGACGCGGCAGTAGTGGTTCGTCTGGTCCACGTCGATCACGATGGCGTCCCGCATTTCCCGGGAGTCCGCGATCCGCCGGTTCACTTC
The DNA here is from genome assembly GCA_002419215.1 of Syntrophaceae bacterium UBA5744. Taxonomy (GTDB): domain Bacteria; phylum Desulfobacterota; class Syntrophia; order Syntrophales; family UBA2192; genus UBA2192. The sequence goes on along the minus strand of DIFQ01000041.1, from coordinate 10,603 downwards.
CTTCGCGATCCGCCTGCCGCCGTAAAGCCTCATGAGACCACCCAGCACTCGAGCTCGTCCAGGAACGCCCCGCCGCCCTGTCCCGGTTCCGGAACCGTCAGCGTCCTCTTGATGCGCGTGATGAACAGGTCGATGTTCTGGCCGCTGTACGGATGCGCCCGCCGGATCGTGTCGCCTTCCTCGTCTTGCAGGTGCGCGACCTTCGTGAGCGTGACCCGGCGCCTCTGCATCTGGGCGACCATGCCCTCGAAGGTGGCGACCTCCAGACAATCCGCCGCGGAATAGCACAGCGGGTCCGTGATCACCGCAGGGACGATGGCCCCGATCTCCGTCTGGTGTTCCGTGTCATCCCACGTCGCCTGCACCGACCGCCGCACCTGGCCCAGCGGCTGCGCCCAGACTTCGATCTGGTAGTTTGCCGTCGAGCCGAGAATCAGGACGCAGGCTACCAGGCCCGCCTTCTCGACCCACCGGCCCACGCTGATTGTCATTCCTCCCGTCGGCGGGGCATAGTTGCCGATAGCCCAGCCCCCTACCGCGATTGCCAGGGACGCAGCGAGCATCCCGATCAGATTCGGAGCTGTGACGTAGACCGTGCAGAACTTGTTATCATCCCCGACCCCGCACTCCTCTATGGTCTCGGACACGTTCCCGGCCAACTGGAAGGGGATGCTCGAAGCCGTTTCAAGGACATTCATCCGGGGGTTGATGCACCGACGGCTCTTGTCCTCCGAGAACCAGATTACATGGTCGGCCTTACAACCCCACCACCCGATGGTCCCGGCAATCTGCGCGATCCGCTCTTCGTCAAAGGTGAGCTGAGTGAAGTCCAATTCCTGCCCGATCACCGTCACGCGGTTGGTGAAGTCGCTGTATTTGTCGTCGGGCGAATAAACCACCAGATCCGCGTTCCCCGTGTAAATGTGGGACAGGCTTCCCGCGTTGGTAATGGGCCGGGCGCTGGCCTGCCCGTCCATGTCGAAGCGGAAGAAATGCGCGAGCCGGTTGCATATCTGGTTCACGATCTCGTCCAAGGTGGTGTCCAGCCACTGAATCTCGAAGGATGACCCTCCCATCGCCGGAAAGTCGATCTCCGCCGGGGCGAGGTTCGCCACGTCCGCCATCAGGTCGTCCAGGATGTCCTCGCCGAGATCGTTGTAAATGTCCGTGGCCACAATGTGGGCGCTGGCCCAGATCGCCCGGCCGTCCTCCGCCTCGACCTCCATCACGGGATATTGCCCGCGCTGAAGACTGAGCGTGGTCCCGGTGACGTAGAACGTCCCCTGGTTCTCGAAATAATCCGTCCCGCCGATTTCCTCGCCAAACCGCAGCGTGAGCTTCCTGCCCTTTCGCAAGTAAAGGTTGTAAAGGCTCATCAGGTTATACGGATCGAACAAGTGACCGTTGCTGACCGTGAACGAAAGGGTAGCGGGCTTGCCGTCGATGCCCCTGTCGAAAGCGACCTCCGTGCCGGCCACGAGGAACGCCGACAAGTCGATCTCAGAGCCGTCCTTGTCCCACTTGATGCTCTTTTCCCCGTCCGTCTCCTCGCGGGTCCAGAAGACATACATGGCCGTCGACGAGCCCGGCTCGACGGCTGCCGCCGCGTCGTAGTCCAGATAACCCTGAACGAGCGGGGCTGCCGCAGCGAAGGACCAGCCGCCGCCGGGGTCCGTTCCGATCCTGAGGGTGGACTGCCGGATGAACCCGTTGATGCTGAACATGAACACGCCGTTATCGTCCTTCGCCCCCCATGCGCCCACGTCCCCGACGAAGATCATTTCATTCGTTGAATCAAAAGCAATTTGCGCTTCGCTCTTCAAATCGATCCCGTCAACCGTCATGCCGGGGAGGCTGGCATTATTGTACAGCGTCCAAGTCTTCGCGATGGTGTCGAAAACAGCGACCCCGTACCCGTGATGGGTCATGGCAAGCAGCCCGTCCTTGAGGTGAAACGGCCGCCCGAACCAGTGGTCATCGTCGCTGCAATAGGAGGGGCGGTACAGAACGACCGTTCCAGACGAGATGTCCAGCTCCGCGAGCCCCCGGAAAGAACTCTGGCTGTAACCGCTCGTATACTTCGCCATACCCGCATAAATCTTGCCGTTGTATACCGTCGCATGGAGAAGCCCGAACCGGGGGAAATCACTGTCCGAACTGGTCCACGAGTCGATCAACGCGCCCGTGTCGATGTCAAAAACCCAGCAACCACCGACCCACGAGCCGCCGGAGTTTCCAGCTAAAACGATGTACCCACCTGCCACGTCAACGAGCATCCCGTTGGCTCCGTAAGTGGGGTCCAGGGAAACCGCCTCGTCAGAAGTGATCCCGGTGTAACTGAACACGATGTGAAACTCCGGGGTAGCCTCCGTGGTGTCGATATATCCGACCATGACCTTCGGGTGCCAGATATAGGAATCCGTCATCAGGACCCAGATTCGGTTGTTGGCCGCATCGACCTGAGTGCCGTGAATTGAAGTATAGTCCGCGCTCCCAGAATAGGTGACGTTTGCCGTCACGCTGAGCGCTGGCCTGTCGTCAAAGTAATAGCTGGTTATCGTGTTGGCTTCCCCGTCCAGAAGCCAGATCATCCGTTCACCCCAACAGGTGATAGCGATGAGGTGCCCGTCATGCAAATGATTCCAGACCCAGACATGATACGCCGCACTCATCCCTCCGCAGATGAATGAGGGGAACCCCGGGGTCGTCGTGCCGTCCCAATACTGATCGACCGTCCAAGTATCCACGTCGATCTTAACGATGCACTGCAAACCCTTTGTTCCCGCATGGGCATGGATGTTCACCGCGTATAATTTCCGGTTCACAGAATCCCAAGAAAGCTCACTCGTACAATCGCCAGTCGGCCAACCGGAAGCCGCCTCGCCCATGTGCAGGGCCCCGACCTTCCGAGTGAAGATGAGGTGCATCTGGTTCGCAGCCTTCTGGGCCGCGACCGGATGGCTGCCGACCTCTCCATAGCCTGTATAGGCCGTCACCTTGACCGCGTTCGCCCACGTCCCACCGCCGTCCGCGCTGACAGAATAGTAGAGGTTCGTAAGCTCTTCGCCGCCCGCGCCGGTCGCCTCCAACACGTCGAACCACAGCCACAGGTCACCGCTCGTCAGCTTGATGATGGACGGGTTGCGGATCTTCCACGTCGAAGTGAGGCCGCCGATGCTGAGTTGAGCCTCAGCCGCCCAAGTTGCGAAGTCCGTCGAGGTGCGCTTGTACAGGTAATAATCCGAGCCGCTGATTTTCGCGTAGACCAGAAGGTAAGAGTCCGTCCCGATGGTCTGCACCCAGGGGTCGCTGGTGAACGTGTCGTGGCTCCAGTTCGCGATCTCCGCGTTCGACACGGCCGCCCCGGTGACCGTGACGATGTAGCGGTGCAGCCGATAGACGTGGTTGGTCAGATCGTTGACCAGGGCGACGATCCCGAGGTTGCCCCCGGTCAGCTCACAGAGCGTGCAGGCGATGATATTCTGGTCGCCCGTGGTTCTGCTTCCGAAATCGACGTAGGTGAACACCGTCCGGGCCGTGTCCGTGTAGCCCAGCCGGAGCACGTTGTAAGCGCCGCTCTCCGCGACATAAAGCAGCAGCAGCCTGCCCGTGCTGTGCGGCAGGACGTTCTGCGCGTATTCATCCGAGGTCAGGGAAGTCAACAGCGTCCCGTCGAAGGGGATGTCTGCGTCGCGCTGCTGGCTGACGATCTCCACGATGGGGCGCCGGGACTGGCTGCCCTGGGATGCGGCAAGAGTGGCGTCGAGGGTGCGGGCCATTACGCAACCACCTGGCTGAGGATCAGCAACGTGATCCGGATGTTCTTGCGGAGGTGCCCGGACGTAAAATCAAGCGTGCGGTGATATTCGCCGTCCAGGCGCGTGATCTCGACGTTGTAGGTCTTCGTCGATCCGTCCTGGGGGTCGAAGACGACGGCGGCGTCCGCCTTGTACAGATCGTCCAGGTCGTCGAAGATGGCCGAATCCACATAGCTGAACTCCAGGTCGATCTCCCTGCCGACGATGGATGCTCCCCAAGAGAAGAAGGCGACCCCCTCATAGGTCTGCACTGCGGAGCAGCTCTTCTCCTGCCGCACGAGAGTCATCTTCGTGGGGTTGTGGTCGAGTGTGACGGTGCCGATCGAAATATTGGCCATTACATATTATCCCTGACGAACCGTTCGACGGCGCGGCTGTTGCTTTCCTCGAGCTGGGAGCGCAGTTGCGAAAGCTGCCTCTTCGTAAGCCCCGGGACCATGACCGATACTGGAACGGTGATGCTCGTGCCGGCTCCGGCTAGGGCCGCGTTCGGGACGATCGTCCCCGGCCGGTCAGGGATGAACAGCTCGGGACCCTTCTCGCCAACCAGGGAGGGCCTGCCCAGGGGAGGCCGGCCGCCAGCAGCGAAGCCCGCCATGTCGAGCCCTCCAAAATCGCCTCCTGCCATGTCCAACCCGTACGTCCCGCTGACGGAGCCACCTCCTGCACCGAAAAGGCTGAAGATACTACTCCCCCCGCCGGCGATGCCTCTCAGAACCGTCGCCTTCAGCATCTCGGACGCGATGTCCGCCAGGACCCTGTTGACGATCGATTTGAAGGCCTGCATGTAATCGGTGAAGGACTTCATGCGTCCCTCGAGGGCGTCGAAAAAGACCTCGTTGATCGTCCTGAACCCGCCCTCGAAGGCCTCAGCCATGCCGTCGGCCACGATCTGCGCGTTGGAGCGCATCTGCAGGGCCATGAGTTCGAAACGGGCTGCCGCAGCCGCGCCGAAGTCATCCGTGTTTTCCAGTGTGGACTGGGCACGTTGCATGGCGAGCTTCTTGAGTTCGTTTGTTTTCCATCGCTGGATATCGACTTCGTCGATCGCTGCCTCCCGGAATTTTTTCGCCAGCTCATCGAGCTGCTCCTCCTGGAACAGCCGGTAGCCCTGGGCGTATTCCTTGATCGTCTCGTAGGCGTCCCGCCGGGTCTCGATGATTTTGGCTCCAATCCACTCCTGGATCAGATCCTCGTCGAGATAGTCCTGCTCGCGGAGGATCTCAGCCTCCTTGTAGACCCGCTCCATGCCGGTGAGTTTCACGGCGTCGATCTGGTCCTGGACTGCCTTGCGCTGCTGGTATTCCCTCTCGTTTTCCTGCATGATCCGGCGGACGTGCTCGCCCCACTGCTCGGATTCCTTCTGCCGGATCACCTCGATCTGCGCGGCCGTCCAGGCGGTTACCTTTACGCGGTCGGCGCCCTGGTCGCGCCAGATCTTCGCCTGGCGCTCGGCCTGCTCGAGTTCCGAAAGCGTCAGTTTCGCCGTGGCGTCCTCGATGGACTGGTTGAGCTTGGCGATCTCGGCGAGCTTCTTCTGGGCCTCCTTCTGGGCGACCTTTTCTTCCATCTCCCTGATGATAGCGAACTTATCCCGCTGGGCCTTGAGGAGCTGAAGGTCGGCGCCTCCGATCTCGAAAGACTCCGGCTTGGCCGTGATCTTCTGCCTGTGACGGCTGGAGTAGGCCTGCTCGGCTGTACCCTGGAGATCCCACTCGCCCTTGATTCCCGCCTGGCCGGATTCTTTGACGGCCCGGTAGACGACCTCAATGACCGCCACGATGCCTTTTCCGGCGTCCTCCTTGAGATTGTTCCACGTCGCCCGCATTTCCTGCATGCGCTCGTTGGCGCTCTTCGCCTCGTTGCCGAACCGCGCGGTCTGAATGGAGAGGTTGGCCAGGGCGAGATCCGTCAGCCGGATATCCTCGACGCCGGCCTGCAGGGCTTTCTCGAGGAGCTTCAACTCGTCCTTGGTCACCAGGCCGTATTTCCGCAGGGCCCTGGGCATCTGGTTTGCCAGGGAGTCGTTGATGGTCTCGTAGGCGGTTTTGACGTCCTCTCCCGCCAGCCTCGCCGCGAACCGGACGTCCTTGATCAGGGCGAGGATCTCTCCCTGGCTCATCCCCTGGGCCAGGCCCTTGGCGGCCTTCTGCATCAGGTCGGAATCGTCCATGATGCCCTGGGAGGCTGTTTTCATCTGCGCGGCCATCTCGCGGGCGTTGATGCCTGCGCTTTCGGCCATGCGCTCGAAGGCGTCCTCTGCCTGCATGGCCTTGGCGCCCAGATCGGCCAGGTCGAAGGCCTTTCCGAGACTGGCGATCGCGGCGAACACGCCGGCCGCCGCGGCCGTGATCCCCATCCAGTGCCCCTTAATCGTCGAGGCAAAAGAGCCGGACTTCCCCTCCACTTTGCCCAGAGACTCCTCCGCGTTCTTGCCGAACTGCTTCAGCACGACGGAGCCCTTGTCGTCGACGGTGAGCTGGATGAAGATTTTCTTGTCGGGCATGGCTTCAGCCTTTGGAGGGTTTCAGGGAGCACTTGCCGCAGGCGGCGTCGAAATACTCGCCCATCCGCTCCCGGCACTCCCGCGCCTGTTTCTCGTCGCAGACGCCGGCGCTTTCCTTCCCGCCCTGCATCCGGAGGATCTCCTCCTCGTACAGGGAGAGCTTCTCCAGGAGGGCGCGGTCGATCGGGATCCCCAGGGCCCGGGCCATCTCGAAGAGGGCGCCGTAGTCGAGCCCGATGGGCCCGAAAGCGCCGCAGCGCCACTGCCGGTGCGCCAGCATCAGCAGCTCCCAGACGGCCTCGTTGGCCGGCAATACGGGAACCTCACCGCCGCGGCCGCAGGCGGCCCGGGTGAGGTCTAGCAGTTTTTTAACTCGGCCCCCGCCGTGTCGAGGCTCTTCGCTGCCGCCCAGATGAACTCGCTCAGGGCGAGCTGGTCCAGGACGAGCTTCTTGTTCTCCGCCGTCACGGGCAGGGCCCCGCCGTCCTCGCCCGCGACGCCCTCCCAGCGCTCCAGGATGTAGTCGGCAAGGGCGGCGTCGAATTTCACGTCGTCCAGCTCGTCGAGGTTCTCGAGCTGCCGGGTCTTCGGGTTGGGGGCGAGGCGGCTCGTGAGGCAGCCGCGCCGCAGCTCCTGCAGGATGCTCGCCGTGACGGGTCGCACCCAGAAGGCCACGCCGGGCGCATACTCGAAACGCCGGCTCTCCCGGGACGGATTTGCGGAAATCTTCAGCATGGTCGTCGCCTCCGTGTCTTGTTTCTCCCTCTCAGGCCGCCCCTCCCCGGACGGAAGGGGCGGGTCAAAAGGAGAAGATCAACGCACGTCATCAGGCCGTTGCGGCGTAGGTGGCCACGTTGTTGATCACCTCGGCCCTCACCGAGCCGTAGGTGTCGTCCTGCATCACGATCAGATCGCCCGCCTCGGCCAGGATCTTTCCGTTGACCGAGATGGGGACCTTGAGCAGGCCGCAGGAAGGGAAGAGCAGCTCGACGGAGCAGCTCTCGCCCGTGGCGTACTCGTCGCCCGTGACCTTGAGGTGCACCGTGAAATACTCGTTGTCCGTCATGCGCTGCTGGAGTAGAAAGTCGCGCATCTGGCGGTTCAGGGCCAGCGTCTGCAGGCGGCCCTGCCGGATGGCGTAGTTGGCATAGCTGCCGGAGCCGCCGATGCGGTACTCGATCATCATGTTGTTGTTCAGGGTGTACTCGATCGACTCCACCTCGTCGGAGATGGTGTGCCCCTCGAGATACGTCGTGCCGTTCCACTTGCCGCCCATCTTCAGGACGCAGTCGGTCACCCGCAGGGGCCGCCCCTCGGTCACCCGCGAGGGGAACGTGCACCAGGCCGCCTCGGCGGGGGTGTAGATGATCTCGTAGCTCGTCGAGGTCGCCGCGACGCCCGGCGCCGAGATGGTGATGACGGCCGGGGTTGCGTTGGAGACGACGGTAAACGTCACGTCCTTCCATTCCAGCGTGGACGGCACCTGGACCCGGATGCTGTGCACGTTGTCCAGCCGCGTGGCCGCGTCGGCCCCCTGGACCGCGTTGGCGTCCAGCGTAAGCGAGGTGGCGTTGTAGGCCGCGGCGACGGTCTCCTTGGTCATGCTGTCCGTGTACTTCCCGGTGCCCTTGCATTCCAGGGCGAGCTTGGCCCAGGAGTCCTTCTCGAAGGTCGCCTTCAGGACGTCGACGTGCAGCGAGGCGAAGCGGCGTTTAAGGATCGTCTGCCCGAAGCGCTGAGCCGCCGTGAAGGACGGCAGCAGCATGGAGCTGGTCGGCGTGATGACGTGCTTGTAGCCCGTCCCGGATCCCGATGTGACGACGGTGCCCAGGCCGTAGGCCAAGCCGAAGGCGAAGTGCTGGCTCTGGGCCTTGCCGAAGTTCAGCGACACGCCGGTCAGGAAGCCCAGGTCGTAGATCGTGTCGGCCTCCTCCTTGCCCGTCAGCTCGTCGCGGTTGTCCTCGCGCCTGGGGTCGAGCTGGATCACCGTGGCCTTCTCGACCAGCATCGAGGTGTCCAGGGTCTGCTCCGTGTTCAGGGCCGTCTCCTTGAGGTTGGCCGAGACGGCGACCAGGTCATAGTCGGCCAGGTAGTTTCTCATCGCTTCTTACCTCCCTTCGCCTCGGCCGGCGCCTCGGTGGGGGCGGCCTCCGCGGCCTCGATTGTCTCAAATTTATGGGCTTCCCGGGGCGGGAGCTCCGCCTGCGCGTAGACGCGCCCCCGTCGGTAGCCGCGCCCGGCGAACGGGCCGTCCACCACGTCGAATTCCGCCACGCCTTTCTTCAACCGGTACATAACTGCCTCCTGGTGAGGGTTAATAGTCCGCTTCCAGCGCCTCGAGGCGCCCCTCCGCGTAGTGGCACAGCACGCCCCCGAACATGCGGGGCTCGATCAGGTCGATCTGCAGGGCCACAAGGCCCGCCAGCGGCCCCCAGTCCGGGTGCGTCGTCAGGCAGGCGCCGCCCAGGGTGAGATCCGCCTGGAAGGCCGCGACGATCGACTCCAGGAGATCGTCGAAGACGATGCCCGTCGCATCGGCGTCCTTCAGGCCCATGAGAAAGACGAACCGGAAGACGTGCATGCCCTCGTTCTCGCCGATCGTGTCCCGGCGGGTCCCGACGGACTGCCGGGCGAACATGCAGCCCCGGATCCGGCCCTCGGTGTCCTTGAAGGCGTCCAGGAACCGCGACCAGTCGGCGCTCCACCGCAGGTAGTTGTGGACCCGCCCGATGTTGGGCACGCCGTTGAGCGTTGCCTCGATGTTGTCCCTGATTGCCTCCAGGCTCATCCCTTCACCATCCGGACGATATCGTCGGGGATCTGCTCGAGGATCCGAATGACCGCCGCCTTTTGCTCGTCGACGCCCCGGCCGAACATCCTGGCCGGCTTCGTGCCCCGCTTCGAGATGGCCCGGGCGATGACAAAGGCCACGCCGGCGGCCTCGCTGCCCGAAAGCCCCAGCTTGCGCTCCACCCAGTGCCGGATCGGGGCGACGGGCGGGAAGTGGGGCTTCGTCCCGTACTCGACGGGCTCGCCGTGGACGGCAGGCGTCCCGAGGGCCGCGGAGATGGCCAGGCCCTGGATCACCGTTTCGGAGAAGATCGTGTCGCGCAGGTGAATCGGGCCCGCGCCCACCGGCGTTGTCTCCTTGATGGCCCGCTCGAGCAGAAGGGCCGCCTCCGCGAGCCTCCCCCTGCGGGCCCGGTCGGATGCCTGCGGATACTGGGCCGTCATCTCGTCGAGGCCCCGGATGTCGGCTTTGATCTTCAGCTCCAGCACGCCGTTTCTCCGTCTATCTGCAAAAAATCAGCGGTACTTGTTCGGGTGCGTCAGCTTGTCGCCCCTCCAGGAGGGCTGCAGGTCCTGGTCCCTCGTCACCGAGGCGGGCATCAGCTTGTTCTCTTCCTGCCCCAGGTGATGGAAATAGCTCTCGCGGTACATCTTTGCCCGCGCGGCGTACTCGGAGGCCTTGCTCTTGTGGTCCACGCTGTCGGCCTGGACGGTCGAATCGTTGGTCGCGCTGAAGTAGGCCGCCAGCATCTTGCAGAAATAGCTGGCCGCCAGCATCTGCACGGCCTGCTCGTCGGCGGCGTCGACCGTGCAGTGCGAGGCCGAGGCCTCGTGCAGGGCCGTGTAGGTCACCCGGAAGTGCTCGGTCGTCTTCGGAGCGTCCTCGAGGAAGCGGATAACCTTGCCCGACGGTTTCGTGTAGAGCGACCAGGCGTTGTCCTGGAGGGTCGTATCGTCGACGGAGTCGTCGTCCAGGGGGTACTCGATCTTCCGGATCGAGGAGAAGCCCTCGCTCCAGGAGGCCAGCAGCGTCACGGCGTAGTCGAACCCGCCGGTTCCCGCCTCGTCCTCGACGACGATCCAGGGCCTGGGGCGCGAGTGCTCCTTGAAGGCGGCGTCGATGGCAAGCTGCTTTTCGGGCTCTCCTAGGGGCAGCTCGTCGCCCTTGACGAGGGAGTCGATCGCCGCGATGTAGTCGTACTCGGTGCTCATTTACGGTCCCTTTTCCGTTCAGTCTCCCTCGCCCCTCGCGGGAGAGGGTCGAGGTGAGGGGGAATTTTCTTGTTTCCCGGCCTTCCGGGTACCCCTTAATTTTGCCCGCTGAGGCCTCGAATTCGGCCCAGGAGCTCTTTTATCGCCCGACGGGGGTACTCATAGCCCCGCAGCCTCGGGGCGCTTAAAATCGATTTCTCGTAGAGGGCCGCCCAGGCGCACGCCACGATCGCCAGCGGGGCGACGTGGAAGAGCCCCCAGCCCAGGCATCCGACGG
>DIFQ01000150.1 GCA_002419215.1 Syntrophaceae bacterium UBA5744 | reverse complement strand
TCAAGGATCAGGAGTACCTCATGCTCAAGGTCATCACGTCGTTTATCAAAGAGCCGAAATCAACCTGACTGATGCACAACAAACCCGGAAGACCCAAAAATGTTGTTTTATATCAGGTGATTGATCAATTCAGGTTGCGCAGGACGAACTGTAAATTGTACCGACACAACAAGCCGTTCAACCCTGTTTTCTCATCCTCGCCCCGTGCCTCCAATGTGCTTTTTTTTCTTTTTCAAGTCTCGGGTGAAGGATCACTTTCGGGAGAGATTTTTCAGGGCAAAATAGAAGCCCAGGGCAATCAGGACAACAAACCCCGTCAGCCGTACCAGAAGCGCAAAATCGGCATCTTCGGTGATGGAGGGCACTCCGGACCGGAAGAGTCCCGGCGCCGCCGTGTACCAGAGCCAGGCGAGTATTGCGGCCGCCGCTGCCACCAGAATGATACGAACGAGTCTGTTCATCGGGGTGTCCTTCTGCGCTGAGTCAACGCTCGTCGTCCCTGTTGCCTATGTTTTTCATGCCCAAAGAGATGAAGACGGTGCTGATGAAGATGAATCCCGTCAGCCACACCCGTTGGGAGACACGGTGGTCCCCCGGGTCAGTGGGGATGCCCGTCTGGAGAAGCTCCGTTGCCAGGGGCCACCAGAGCCACGCAACGAGGGTACAAACAGCGACAAGGAACGCGACGTTGAGAATCCTTCTCATGAGAGTGCCTTCTTCCGCAATCGGGCCGGCGAGTCAGTCAGGCGCCTTCGACGGGGAGATATTTCACCGCGAAGGCGTTTGTGTTCGCGTCGTAGCCCAGGCAGGAGTGCCTGCGCCAGTTGCCGTCGTCCTCATCGGGGAAATCGCTCCGCAGAAAGCTCCCGCGGCTCTCCCTGCGCCCGAGGCTCGCCTGCAGGATCGCATGCAGCACAAGGACCCCGGCCCTGGCATCCTCCAAGGCGGAACGCCCCCCGGGACCGGCAGATCCCAACCGCATCAATCGGTCCTCGATCGCCCCGACCCTCTCCATCCCCCTGCGCAACCCTTCGTCCGACCTTACGATGCCCGCGCACTCCCAGGCCGTCGCCCGGATCGCCGAAAGGATGTCCCGAACCTCGCCGGCCTCCGGCACAGTGCACGTCGCAGGGAGCTGCCGCGGCTTCTCCCGGCAGGAGGCAACGGGCATTTCACCCAGGGCGCGCTCGGCTGCGGACCTTCCGGCAACGGCGCCAGACACGACACACTCCGTCAACGCGTTGCCGCCCATCCGGTTCGCCCCGTGAAGCCCCCACAAGATCTCCCCGCAGGCAAAAAGGCCGCCGATGTCCGTCTCGCATGTCTCGCCGGTCCTCAGACCGCCCATCGTGAAGTGGACGGCCGGTGCGACAGCCACGGGCTTTTCCCTGAAATTGAAGCGAAGCTTTTTGAACAGGGCCAGGGGATGAACATCCCAGGCCGAAGCGGGAACCCCGCGAAGGTCGAGAAAAACGCCCCCCGCCTGCGCCTCCTCGAAGAGCAGGGCCGAGAAAGAGTCGCGCTTCTTGACGATCGCATCGTTGACATCCCCGAGACCGTGCTTTTCGAGGATGCTCTGGCCGGCTGAATCGACGAGCTTCGCTTCGCGTGCAAAAGGCGGATAGACGATCAGGGCCGGAAGCCGCGGGTCCGCAAGAACCAGCGGGAAGAATTGGACGAACTCCATGTCCCAGAGATCGAGGCCCGCCCTGGCGGCCAGGGAATATCCCTGCCCCAGGATCTTCTTCTGGTTGTCATGACGACGATAGACGGCCCCTGCGCCTCCCGCGGCAAGGACCACGGCGGCAGCGTCGATGTCCATTTCCTCTCCCTTGCGGTTGAATCCACGGACGCCGCATACTTTTCCGTTGTGACAGGGAAGTTCGGTGACCTGGAATCCGGGGAGGACATGAACACCCTCGAGGCTTTTGGCAAGGTCCGCCAGCTTTCTCATGAGGGCAACGCCGGGTATCACGGAAGGCTCCGGGGAAACGACACAGCGCTGCGCACCCCTTTCTTTCAGGAGCACCCCGGCTGAGCGCAGGCGCTGGAACGCAGAGGGTGCCTCCCGGGCAACGAGCCTCACCATAAATTCCCGGTTGAGCCCCCTCCCCGCCTGGAGTGTGTCACGGATGTAGTCCTCGGGGCTGTATTTTTCCGATGGGCCGGCAAAGAATCCGTTGGCCAGCGCCGAGTTCGTCCCGATTCCGATGGGGCCCCGGTCGACAACGAGAACCGTTGCCCCTTGCTTTGCCGCCGCATGGGCCGCCGTCAGCCCTGCAAGGCCGGCGCCGATGATGATCACCCGTTTCGACATGAGAGAGTAAACGCCTTTCGCCTGTATGATGGTTCTACAGGATATGCCCCGGTGCATCCATGCAGGGCGGTTCCGGATGCAGGACATTACTCGTAGCCCCTGGCCTGCAGCTCGCTTTTCGGAGGGATGCCCGCCCGGCCGCCCATCCGGGTTGCCACCCGTGCCGCCGCCCAGGCGGCCAGATCGAAGCTTTTCTCGGGATCCCATCCCCGCGCGAGCCCGTAGGCGAGTCCGGCGTGGAAGACGTCGCCGCAGCCTGTCGTGTCGACGGCCTGGACGGCGCAGGCGGGCTTCACGATGGCTCTCCCGCCGAACATTGCCGCATAGCCCCTTGAACCGAGCGTCACGCCGGCGATTCCCGGTCCCAGGTCGAGAATCCTCCTGCAGGCCTCGAGGGGGTCGTCGCCGCCGACAAGGGATCGGGCAAAGGGCTCGGAGCCCACGAAGCAGTCGCTGAGGCGGGCCAGTTCGAGCATCCCCTCCCGGAGGGTCCCCGCATCGACGCTCACGGCAATCCCCGACCGCCTCGCCTCGGAGGCCGCCGCAAGGGCCGCATCGATGAAAAGCCCGTCCGTGTGCAGGACGCGGGAGGCACGGAGGTTGTCCATCCGGATTTCCGAGGGTTTGAGCGCCTCGCCCGTGGGCCTCTGCCAGAAGATGGTCCGCCTTCCGCCGGGCTCCGAAGCGATGAAGGCCACCTGCGAAAGGTGCCCGGTCCTTTCGACGAGGCCCGAGGCATCGACGCCCTCATCCTGAAGAAAGCGGGCGATCTGCTGCCCGAAAGAATCGTCACCGGCAACACCGGCAAAATGGCAGGAAAGCCCCCAGCGGCAAAGGGCCACCAGGGCCGTGGCTACGGGACCGCCGCCCTGGATGACCAGGTCGCGGAACTCGCATTTCGTGTCGGGAAAAGGCCAGGCGGAAATGCGCCCGACATAGTCGAGGGAACACTGGCCGAGGCCAAAGACGTCCGGCACGGAGATACCTCTCTTGGAAGGTTTGAGATTGGAGGATCAAGAAGCCAATGCCACAAGGCCTCCGGATTCGGGCCTCGGGACTCCGGATGGGGAAAAATATTTCTCTTTTTCCGGAAGCCTGAAGCCGGATGCCGGAATCCCACAGTCTTTGCGATTAATCGCAAAGACTGTCCGTCATGTCCCCCTTGAGCCAACGGTCCACGAGGGCGCGGGTCAGTGCGATGTCCCGGTTCGAGCGCCTTGCCGCCTCGTCCAGCATGCCCATCGTCGCCCGAACCTTTTCCTCCATTCCCAGGAGTGCGTAGATCCGGACGCTCTGCTCCCAGTGATTCACGGCAGAGGCGTCATCCCGAAGGCCTGCACTGCAATGGCCCAGGGCGGTCAAGTCATCGGCAATTCCCCTGTAAAAGCCCGCCTTGCGGTCGCTTTCGAGGGCCTTGTTGAAATAGGGAACGGCTTCCCTGTATCGGGCCGTCCCGAGCAGCAGCTCCCCCATGGCGTAATTCGCGGCGGCCTCACCGGCCGGATGCCTCCGGCTGATGTCGTCGAGGGCTTCTTTGAGCATCGCTTCGGCTCCCTTGACGTCGCCCTGCTTCGCCAGGAGAATCCCCTTGACCGTCATGGCCGGGGCGAAAGGCTTGCCCCGGATGTGGATCTTCAGCGCCTCGTCGATGTTCTTCCCGGCAGCGCCATAATCCCCTGTATCCACCTGGGCGGCCGCCAGGTTCGACAGCGTCTGGCGCACGTTCTCCTGATCCCCGAGACTCCGGTACATCCGCAGGGCATCCTCGAAGAAGGGGATCGCGGCTGCGGCCTCGCCCATGGAGCGGTACACGACACCGATGTTGTTTGCGCTCATGGCCATGCCGCGGCTGTCCCCGATTGCCGTGTACAGTTCGTTGGCCCTGTAAAAGTAATCCAGGGCACGGGCGTAGCAGCCCCGTTCATAGAAGGGCATCCCCTTATCGGTCTGCACGCCGCCGGCGCTGATGTGATCGGGCACAATCACTTCCTTTTTCCCGCCGCAGGATGCCGCGAGGATCACGAAGAACAGCACAAGGCCAAGTTTCAGAGTTCTCATGGCAGCCTCACTTCCTGAGTCCCGCATCCAGGTCCTTCCCCTCGGGCTTCGGCGGGAGGTTTCCCCGGATTACGGGGGTCTTCTCGAGGGCCTTGACGAGACGATTGATCTCGTCCACACCGTCCCGGATTTCCTGGATGCCGCGTTTCGTCGTCCGGATCACGGCAGGGACCTCGCGGCTGCCCTTTTCGAGATTGGCCGTGATCTCCCGGATCTTCTCCATGCTCTCCCGCATGTTGGCCGTCACCTCGGGGGTGGCTCCCTCGAGATTCTGCAAAACGTTATCAAGCCGTTCCATGGACATGTTCACCCGGTCGATCAGCTCGTCGGAGCGCAAAAGCTGCCCGACCGTCCCCTCGCCTTCCTTCAGGCCGGTGGTGACCGTTTCCAGGTTTTTCAGGTTTTTCTCGATGCTGTTCAAGGACTTGAACAGCGGCCCCTCCGGGTCCCTGAGCTCATCGATGATGTCGGCAAGGTTCCGGATGGTCTCCGTCAGTCGTTTTGCCGTCTCCTCCACCTCGTACTCCGCCAGGATCTCCGAGAGAGTTCTCTTCTCCTCGGACTTGACCGTCCCACCCGGGTCGAGGAGACGGCTTTCGGGCTTGCCCGGGCGCACGGCCACGTACTCCGACCCGATGAGGGTGGGGCTCTCGACGGTCACCACCGTGTCTTCCCGGAACCTCGTGTGGTACTCCTCGAAGATCGAGAGCCTCACGCGGACAGCGTCCCCGACGAGCGTCACGTTTCTCACCTTCCCGATGTCGGCCTTGTAGAGCTTCACAGGAGACCCCGGCGCGAGGTTGTAGTTCTCCTTGAACTCCGCGTAGTAGGTCACTGTCGGCCGGAACCAGTCCTTGCCCCGCCCGACAAGGACGACGGAGCCCACCATGAGGGCAAGAACGACGATGATGAAAACGCCGACGACCCGATCCATCCTGCTGAATTTCAGTTCCATGGCTCCCTCGAGACGGGACGGCAATCAAGCGACATTCACGACACCGTCCCGGATGTAGATGTCCCGTTTCTTGAACAGGCGATCGTACTGCGTGAGCCCCGCATAGTAGACACAGGGGATTCCCGAGCCGATCATCGTCCGGATCATCTCGATGTACATCTCGGCGGCCGTTCGGGCCAGGGCGATGAAGGCCTGCTCGATGAGAAACACCTCGGCCCCCTTCGTCATCTCTCGGACGATGATCGCCGCCCGTGCATCCTCCGATGCCACCTGGGCGGGACGGAGGTCGAGCTTGTCCTCGATGCCGAGTGCGCGGCACAGGGACAACACGTTCTCGCCCAGGGACAGATTCAGGCTGTTTTCGTGGTAGTAGCGGCCGAGCAGGAGATTCGTCCGCAGCGTCCGGTTCCCGATCAGCGCGGCATCGGTCCCGAGATAGCCTATTTTCCTGCGGACGGCAAGGAGCCGGCGGCGCCTGGCAAAATTCAGTTCCTCCCCGTTGAACAAGTAACAGCCTCCCTCCGGCGGCTCCAGGGTTGCCAGGGCCCTCATGAAAAGGTGCGCATCGTCGATCCGGTCGGCATGCAGGCTGTACGAATCGCCGGGCGAAAGGGTGAAGGAGAATTTTTTCAGTCCCTTCCCGCGCTCCGTGGGGCGATGCGCATAATCCCTGAGTTCGATGAGCGCCATATCCAACCTACAGGAAGAAGACGGCAAAGAGTGCGAAATTGACGGCCAGGCAATAAAAGAGGCACGCCACGGCCCCCCTCGATGTGGCCACGGGGACCTCCGTGATCCCCCTCTGGACGGCCAGCCCGTAGTGCAGCGAGATCACGGTGATGCCCACGCCGAAAAAAAAGGCCTTGAGGGCGACGACGGCAATGTCGAGCCCCTCGATGGCCTTGCCGATCTGCGCGAGAAAATTCTGCAGGGGCAAGGTTGTCAGCGCCCAGGCGATGGCGTAACCCCCCAGCACGGAGGTGATGCAGAAGATCGTGATCAGGCAGAACAGGGACACCGTGATGCCGATCATGCGGGGAACGTAGAGGATGTCCAGGGGGTCCACTCCCTGGAGTTCCAGGGCCTCGATCTCGCGGAGGACCTTCATGTAGCCCGTCTCGATCGTTACCGCCGTGGCCGACCGGAGGATGACGACCAGGGCCGTGACCAGGGGGCCGAACTCCCGGATGAGAAGGGCCACGGTGATCCTGCCCAGGTCGTGCTGGGCGGCCAGGTCGGAGAACTGCAGGATCATCATGCTGCCGAGCAGAAGGGCGATGGGGATCACGATCCAAAGCGCCTCGACAGCCGTGAAGTAGACCTGCTCGACGACGATGCGGAGCCTGAGCCTGCGGCCAGCCCTGGGGTTGACGACGATCTGGCGCAGGATCAGGTAGAGGAAGGCCGACTGGTCCGCGTAACGGTTCAGCCTGACCGCCGTCTGCCTTCCCACATACCCCACGAAATCCCGCACTGAAACGGCCTCCCGGAATCTCCTGCCCTGCGCGTAACTGCGTTAAAACTTTAAACGAAACCCCCCGGTTCGTCAACCGGGAAGTCTTTTTGCGTCTCAGGCGGAGCATCCCGTTCCGGGTAAGTCGAGCCCTGCTCCCCCAAGCCGCAAAGGGATCCGCTCGACGGCGGAAATCACAAAGGCCTCCCGCCCCGAAGGGCGGAAGGCCTTTTCACGGTCGTCAAAAGCAAAACCGCAGCAGCTTGGACGCTACGCGCGCTTCTGAAGCTTTTCCTTGCGGATGTGCTCCACGAGCCCGCCGGCATTGATGAGCCGCTCCATGAAGGGCGGAATCGGCCGGGCGCCGTAGGACTTCCCGCGGGTCAGGTTCTCGATTTTCCCGTGGATCAGATCGACGGAAAGCCGGTCGCCTTCCTGCAGTTCCTCCGCGGCATCGACCGACTCGAGGAGCGGCAGCCCGATATTGAAGGCGTTGCGGTAGAAAATCCGGGCGAAGCTCTTCGCGATGATGACGGAGACGCCTGAGGCCTTGATGGCAATGGGGGCGTGCTCCCGGGAAGAGCCGCAACCGAAGTTCCTCCCCCCCACGATCACATCGCCCGGCGAGACCGTCGAGGCGAATTCGGGCTTTCCGTCGGCAAAGGCGTGCTTTGCCAGCAAGGCCCCGTCGGAGACATTGCAATAGCGGGAAGGGATGATGAGATCCGTATCCACATCATCGCCGAACTTCCAGACTTTTCCTTCGTATTTCATATCGTCTCCTTACAGTCGACAAGTGCCTGAGTGTCTAAGTGTCTGAGTGATCAAGTGATGGAGTGAAGAATGTTAGAAGCTTTCTTTCTTCACTCAGACACTCAGACACCATTTCACTCAGACACTGATTTCTATAATTCCTCGGGGGAACCGATTCTCCCCAGCACCGCCGATGCCGCAGCCACAAAGGGATTGCAGAGAAAGACCTCGCTCTTGGGGTGGCCCATGCGGCCGACGAAATTGCGGTTCGTCGTCGCAAGCGCCCGCTCGCCCGAGGCGAGGAGCCCCATGTGCCCTCCCAGGCAGGGCCCGCAGCAGGGCGGCCCGATGACGGCGCCGGCCTCGAGGAACGTCTCGATGATCCCTTCCTTCATGGCCTCCCTGAGGATGGCTGGAGTTGCGGGGATGATGATCAGGCGAAGCCCCGGCGCCTTCTTGCGGCCCTTCAGGAGACTCGCCGCATCCCGCAAATCCTCGAGCCACCCGTTGGTGCAGGATCCGATGAATACCTGGTCCAGCGTGACGTTCCCGGCCTCCGAGACCGGTTTCACGTTTGCCGGTGACGGGGGGAAGGCGATCTGCGGTTCGAGGGAGCTCACGTCGATCGCAATGGTTTTCTCGAGCTTCGCGCCGGCATCGCTCTTGAGGAAGAGGGGCTCCCACCGGGCCCGGCCCTCCACGTAGGCGCGGGTGATCTCGTCGGGTTCCATGATCCCGTTTTTCGCCCCCGCCTCGACGGCCATGTTCGCCATCGCGAACCGGTGCGGCATGGAGAGCCCGCGCAAGGCATCGCCGCAGAATTCCAGAGCGCTGTAGAGCGCCCCCTCGACGCCGATCTCGCCGATGAGGCGAAGGATCAGGTCCTTTCCGCCCACATGCGGCCGCAGCGTCCCCGTATATTCGACCCGGATCGTCGGCGGGACGCGAAGCCAGATCTCGCCCGTGGCCATCACGGCGGCCATGTCGGTGCTCCCCACGCCGGTCGAAAAGGCCCCCAGGGCCCCGTAGGCACAGGTGTGACTGTCGGCCCCGATGACCACCTGGCCCGGGACGACGAGCCCCTGCTCCGGCAGCAGCACGTGGCCGATGCCGGCCTCCCCGACCTCGTAGTAAAGCTCGAGCTGCTGCTCGCGGGCGAACTCACGCATGAGCTTGGCCTGCTCGGCCGAGGCGATGTCCTTGTTGGGGACGAAATGATCGGCCACGAGGGCGACCTTCTTTCGATCGAAGACCTTCGGGGCGCCGATGTCCTTGAAAACCTGGATCGCGATGGGAGCCGTGAAATCATGGGCGAAGGCAAGATCCACCTTGACCTCGATGAGATCCCCCGGGGCAACGCTCTCGAGCCCCGCGTGTCGGGCCAAAATCTTTTCCGTAATCGTCATGGGCATGGTTTGTTCTCCGCTTGTCTGTTCGAAAAGGACATCCGGAACCTTTCTGTAAGGCCCCGATCATTGCACACGAACCTCGGAAGCGAGGAAGAGCAGAAGATCGGATAACCCCTCTTCTTCTTTCCGCGCTTCCGATGTTCCGCTCTTCCGATCTTCGCCTGCGCAAGGCGGCAACCGACCGCTTCTCATCGTCGTGTCGATGCGGCTCAATCACCGGCCTCTATGCCACGGCTTTCCTCGCTTCCTTTCCGTTCCTGTTCAGCCTGTCCTTGCTCAGCTTGTACTGGATGCTGTCCACCAGGGCAAGCCAGCTTGCCTCGATGACGCTCTCGGAGACCCCGATCGTGCTCCAGATGTCCTTGTCGTCGCGCGACTCGATGAACACGCGCACTTTCGCAGCCGTGCCTTCGCTGCCCTCGAGAATGTTCACCTTGAAGTCGGTGAGATGCATTCGGGACAGTTCGGGGTAGAACTTCACAAGGGCTTTCCGCAGGGCGTTGTCCAGCGCGTTGATCGGGCCGTTGCCCTCGGCGGCGGTGATCTCCGTGTCCTTGCCCACGATGACCTTGATGAGGGCCTGGGCGCGGGAGGGCTCGTTGCCCTGCTTTTCGTTTATAACACGGAAACACTCGAGATAGAAGGGCTCTTCGAATTCGCCCGTGGCCTTGCGGATGATGAGGGCGAGCGAGCCGTCGGCGGCCTCGAAGGTGTAGCCCTCGTTTTCCATGTGCTTGATCTCCTCGACGATCCTGCGGCTCTTCACGTCGTCGTCGCCCAGCGTGAGCCCGAGCTCGGCCGCCTTGTACTCGATATTGCTCCTTCCCGAGAGATCCGAGACGAGGACCCGGCGGTGGTTGCCGATGAACTCGGGCCGGATGTGCTCGTAGGCCTCGGTGTGCTTGAGCACGGCGTGGACGTGTACGCCCCCCTTGTGGGCGAATGCGCTGCGGCCGACGAAGGGCCTCGAGTTCAGGGGAGTGATGTTGGCGATCTCGCTGACGAAGAGCGACAGTCGCGTGAGGTCCTTCAGGCCACCCTCCGGCAGACAGGGCTTGCCCATCTTGAGCTCCAGGTTGGCCATGATGGGCACGAGGTCCGCGTTGCCGCAGCGCTCGCCGTAGCCGTTGATCGTCCCCTGGACCATCCGGACGCCTTTCTCGACGGCCGCCAGCGTGTTGGCTACGGCCAGCCCCCCGTCATTGTGGGTGTGGATGCCCAGTTTCTCTCTCGGGACCAGGGCGGCCACCTCGTCCACCACCCGTGCGATCTCCGAGGGGAGCGTCCCCCCGTTGGTGTCGCAGAGCACGATGATCTCGGCGCCGCTGGTGAAGGCCGCCTCGAGGGTCTGGAGGGCATAGCGGGGATTTGCCCGATAGCCGTCGAAGAAATGCTCGGCGTCGTAGATGACCTCCTTTTTCTTGGACTTCAGATAAGCGACCGTCTCGCCGATCATGGCGAGGTTTTCCTTCAGGGAGACCTTCAGGATCTCCCTGACGTGAAAGTCCCAGCTCTTGCCGAAGATGGTCA
>DIFQ01000142.1:21169-22011 GCA_002419215.1 Syntrophaceae bacterium UBA5744 | reverse complement strand
GGATCCGGTAGGGGCGGCCGAGGGTCTCGGCGGCGAGCGCGGCGATCTCATCGGCCGTCGTCGCCGATTGCGTCCGGGCGCCGATCCGAACGGCCCTGCGCGCCAGGGCGTCGGCCGATGTCCGGGAGGAGGGGATCAGCGCGGCGAGGATGAGCGACTCCGTTTCGCTGAGACCCGAGGGGTCCTTGTCGAAAAGTCCCCGGGCAGCAGCGGCGATCCCCTGCAACTCTCCCCGGAAGGTGATGAGGTTCAGATAGGCCTCGAGGATCTCGCCCTTGGACCAGCCCCTCTCCAATGCAAGGGCCGCCGAGATCTGACGAAGCTTTTCCCTGAGGTTTCTCTTTGCGCCGCGGGGCGCCGCGGTTGTGTCGAGGCGAGAGGCGAGCTGCATGCTGATGGTGCTTGCGCCGCGGGTCCCTCCCGAGGCGACATGGCGCACAAGTGAAACGCCGAGGGCTCCCCAGTCCACCCCGCCGTGCTCGTGGAAACGCCTGTCCTCGGCCGCAACGACGGAGCCGGTGAGCGCTGGCGATATGTCGGCAAGGTCGATCCACTCCAGGCGCCTGCCTGTCGGGTCCACGCGCATCTCGTGGATGACGCTGCCGTGACGGTCCGTCAGCACGGCGTCGGAGAGCCGGTGGGAGGCGCGCACCTCGTCGAAGGAGGGCATCGCCGGGCCCGACACATGGAGCCCGACGGCAACGGTGCACAGGAAGGCCGCAGCGCCGACGAAGGCGGCGGCAAGGGCGAACTTCCAGCCATGCAGGGGGATGCGAATCACCGGTCTTCTCCGTCTATTCGGTCCATTCCGTCTGTTCCGTCAAATCCCCCTCTTTCCCCCT
>DIFQ01000142.1:17996-21145 GCA_002419215.1 Syntrophaceae bacterium UBA5744 | reverse complement strand
CGTGGATTGCCACGCCTGTTAATGCCCTATACCTTGATCTTCCTCTCCCCTCGAGGGAGAGGACCGAGGTGAGGGGGACTGATCCCCGTACCTTTTTTCACCCTCACCCCAACCCTCTCCAACAAGAGGAAGGGGAGGCATTCACCCTCACCCTAACCCTCTCCCCTCAAGGGAGAGGGAACCTATGGGGTAACTTTCCCCTTAGGGAGAGGGAGATGATGGAAGGGGTTTGCCAGAGGCTCGGCTCGCGATGACCTTTTTTCGATACCCTGGACCCTGGACCCTGAACCCTGTCAAGGATTCACCGAGATCGTCTGGTTGGGGATCTCCCCGAACATCTCCGGTGCGTAGAGCGCCTCGGCCCGCGTGGGCGGAAGCTGGAAGGTCCCCTCGTTGTTGAGGCGAAGCGTGTATCCCGTCTTCCAGGTCCCCTTCGGGACGTAGCTGTAATAGAACCGGCAGGCTTCGAAGGCGCGCTCGGTGTAGGCCTCCGCCACGCGGCCCGCGTTCTTGTCCGCACCCGGCTCGAGCCCCACCGTGAGAATGGCCGAGCCCGCCGGGATGGGGTCGTTCAGGACAACCCAGGTCATGTCGGACTGGGCCTCGACCTCGAGATGGACCCTCACCACGTCGCCGCGGCTCCAGAAGGTTTTGACCTTTTTCTCCACGGGCGTCACCGTCTTCTTGATCCGGTAACCGCTCGAGAAGGGTTTCTTGAGCGGGACGGCCGCCAGGCCCTGTATGGTTGCCCAGGGGGCGCCCTTGCCGTCGTGGTGGAGGGCGAGCGTTTCTTTCCTCTCGGGCCAGTCGAAACGGGCCGTCCCTCCCTGGGGGGTCTCCCAGAGTCCCCAGCCGACCGTCGCGGTTTTCGGCCCCAGTGTGGCCGTTGTCTTGCCCGACACCTCTTCCTTTTCATAGTTCGCCGAGAACTTCTCGAAGGCAAGCACTCCCCAGGCATTCGCCGTCGTCGCGTCCCAGTGCCCCCGCTTCATCCTGCCGAGGGCGCCTTTCGCGATCCGCGGGGCATCCTCCTTCCAGGCGTCGAGGTCGGCCACGGCAAGCAGCGCGCGCACGGCGTTCACATCGGGGGTGACCATGAGCCACCACAGGCCGTCTGCGCGCTCCGTGGAGAAGCCCATCGCGGTGCCCTGCAGGTTGAGGCGTGAGCGCAGGATCTGCTGCGCCGCGGCGAGCTTCTCGGCCCGCTCCGGGATGTCGCCGACCCGCTTGAGCATGCCGATCCAGTCGATGACGGCCGAGGTGGGCCAGAGGGTCGGCTCGAGCGCCACGGAGCCAAGCAGGGCCGCCTTCGCCTTCCCGTAGCGCGAGAGGGCTTCGACGGCGGCCACCTTGCGGATCGCGAGATCCGCCGTGGCGAGCGCACTGCCGCGCCGGACGCGCCCCTCCACGAAACCCGTCAATCCCGCCGACATCGGGTCCCGGATGGAGGCCGGGATCTCGAAACCGGCCTCGTGGGCGATGGCCAGCACGTAGGCGGTGAGCACGTCGCTCCCTGTCCGCATGAGGGGGAAGTACTTCAGCAGCCCCTCGCCGTCGAGGTAGGACGGCAGCTCGCGCACCCGCTCCTGCCAGAGAGCCTTGTCCTTCAGGGCCACGGCCTTCGAGATCTTCTGCTCGAGGCAGCCGTAGGGGTAGAGCGACATGTACTCGCGCACGCCGGAAAGTCCCTCGCCGATGCGCGGCTGCAGCCGCACCACGATCCCGCCCTTTCCGGCCAGGGCCCCGGCGGGGCGCTCCACGGGGGTTTCGACCCTGTCGCGGACCTGCACGAGCGTAGCCTGCCAGGTTCGGACCGGCACGGCCGGGACCACCTTCTGCGATACCCGGATGCGGTCCGCCGTTTTCCCGTCGCGCTCCTGCGCGGAGATGTCGTAGTCGAGCTTCCCGATGCCGGCGGGAATCCGGACGTCCCACCCGACCTCTTTCGCCTCGCCCGGCGAAAGGCCGACCCGGAGCGTTTCGTAGTCGGTTTTCTCCTGCCCGGCCGAAACGGCGAGCCTTGCCTCCACGTTCATGGGCCTCTGCGTCGTGTTGCGCAGCGTGACGCCGGCCTTCAGGAAGTCTCCCTCGCGGGCAAGGGGCGCGATGCCTGCAAGGAGCATGAGATCCTGCGTCGTCCTCACGTCGGCCTGCCCCGTGCCGAAGAGGTCCGCCCCGCCCGTCGCGACGGCGACGATCCGGTATTCCGTGAGGCTGTCCTTCAGCGGGATCTTCAGGCGGGCCTCGCCGTTGTCGTCGAGCGGCACGGACGCCTCCCAGAGAAGCAGCGTGTCGAAGAGCTCGCGCGTGATCTGCTTGCCGCCGCCGCCGCCATGGGGAAGGGCCTTGAGCCCGAAGTGGCGCTTGCCGATCACCATCATCTGCGCCGTCGAGGTGAAGATCTCGTAGGGGCGCTGGCGCATCATCGATTCGAGGAGCTTCCAGCTCCCGTTGGGACGCAGGGCGAGAAGCCCCCTGTCCACGGCGGCAACGGCCAGCTCCGTCCCCTCGGGCAGCTTCAGCCCGTCGGCCCTGCGGACCTTGAAGGTGACGTCCGCTTCCTGGCGAACCCGGTAAACGGACCGGTCGGGCTTGACCTCCACGGCAAGCTCGTGGGCCTTCCAGCCCACCCGGATCTCGCCGATGCCGAGCTTGAATGCCGGTTTTGCGGGGTCGAAGGTCGCCGTGGGCGCCGCGTCGGCGGTCCTGCCCCTCACGGCGAGGACCGAGACGAACGCGTTGGGCGCGTAGTTGCGCTTCACGGGGATTTCCACGACGGGGCTCTTGCCGGAGAGCTTCTGAACGAATACGTCCACGATCCCCTCGCGCTCCACCGTGACGAGGGCCGTCGCCTCGCGGAAGGGCATCCGGACCTGCAGGCGGGCCTTCTCGCCGGGCTCGTAGCGCTTCTTTTCGGGGATCACGTCGATGCGGTCGTCGTTGCGCGCCTCGAACCACCAGTCCTCCTTCCCGGCCACCCAGAGGTTGAAGTTGGCCAGGGCGGCGTTGCCGTCTTCGTCCTTCACGGCGGCCTGGAGAATGACGCCGCCCGAGACGGGCGATGGCGCTTCGCACGTAAGCATCCCCGAGGCGTCCGTCTTTCCCTTGCAGTGCGGGCCGGCCTCGCAGACCGCCATCCCGGCGTCGTC
>DIFQ01000142.1:0-17957 GCA_002419215.1 Syntrophaceae bacterium UBA5744 | reverse complement strand
TAGAACCCGCCGGCGATCCGCCTGCGGTGCGAGAAGGTCTTGCGCTGGTACAGGTCCACGGAGACCTCGCTGTCGGCAACGGGGTTTCCGGCCAGGTCGAGCACGACGACGCGGTAGCGCAGGGCCTCAGCCGAGGCGGCCCACGAGTCGGGCTTCAGGCCCACGGCACGCTTCGAGGGGGCAAGCGGGATGTCCGCCGCCGCCGTCTGGACCTCGCCGTTGGGGTCGCGGTACTCGAGTTCGGCGTGCAGGGTTTTGGGCGTGTCGATTTTCGGGAGCTTCGCGAATTTCGTCCGCGCCGTTCCCGCATCGTCGAGTTTCAACTCCTGCGTGGGGAGCCGGCGGGGCTTCTCGCGGCCTGACCCGGCTTCCTCGTCGATGCCGGGCTCATCCTCCGGCGAGAACGTCCGGGCGCCTTCCTTCAGGCGCTCGCCCGAGAAGGTGTACTCGTCATAGCCCCTGAAGGCAACCGTTCGCGGACGGACCTCGCCGCGGAGCTTCACCGGGAGCCTTCCCGCGCCTCCGCCCGAAAAATAGGAGACGGCAAGATCGAGGCCAACCTCGCCGGGCTGCACGGGTGTTTCCGAAGGCCCCTGGACGAGAGCCCGCATCAGGGGGATGCGGAATTCCTCCACCTGGAAGGAGCCGGTGGCGAGCTTCGTAGCGCCTGTCTTGTCGCCCTTTCGCGCCAGGCTCACCTCGTAGGAGCCGAGCCGCGCCCCCTCGGGGATCTTCCAGTCCGCAGCGGCGCTGCCGTTGTCTTTCCAGGAAACCGGCATCCTGTATTCCTGGCCGCTGCCGCCGTGGCGGATCGCCACTTCGTCGAATCGCGCCTTTTCGCGGGGCAGGGTGAAGCCGGCCGTCGTGGGGAGGCGCAGGATGTGTTTCATGTGGACCGTCTCGCCGGCCCGCAGGAGCGGTCGATCCAGGATCGTGTGGGCGGCCATGTCGTCGAGGCCGCGGTAGTCAGGCTCGGGGAGCTGGAAACGCCAGGGCTCGATGCCGTCCTCCCAGCTCGAGTGGGTGAAGGTCGCATCGTTGCCCGACCGGGCGAAGACAAAGAGGCCCGAGCTCATGCCGCCCAGCATGCCCGTGGCCTCATGGTAGTTGACGGGAAAGTCGCAGCGGGCCTGCTTGTCCTGGGAGGGAAGGGTGCCCTGGATCAGGGCGATGCCCCGCTCGTCCGTCCTGCCCTGCCAGATGCGCTTGCCGCTGCAGTCCCGGATTGAGACGTCGGCGCCGGCGACGGGGCCTGCCGTGTCGAGGGCCGTGACCCAGACGAGCGAGGACTCGCGGCCCCATTTGAAGTGGGCCGCCAGGTTCGTCACGAGGGCCGTCGTGGGCACGTACAGGGGGGCGGGCTTTCCCAGGAGGTGGGTGCCCAGGATGCGGCTCTCGAGCTCCACGACATGAAAGCCCGGCTTTCCGAGGGGGATGCCGATGACCTCGAAGGCCTTTCCGCCTTCGGGAACGGGCAGCTTGAATTCCTTTCCGCCCGCCTGTCCCGCGAAGACGGACTTCTCCCGGGTGGCCGCGGCGATGTTGCGCAGCCAGTGGATGACCCGCTCCTCACGGTCGAGGCTTACCGTCCTGACCTTGCCCTTCACCTGCTGGGTGACGGCGGGCGTCTTCCCTGCAGCTTCCGTTTGTGGCTGCCTGCCTCCCCCGGCCGGGGGCTCCGGTATGATTTCCTCGGCCTCGCCCTCGACGGAGAGCAGGTGGCTCTTCAACTCCGCCTCGATGTTTCGCACCGTTACGGGCAGAATCGGGCTTGACGCCTCGAGAATGCCGAAGCGGGCGGCAAACTTCGCCAGCGGGGGATAGCCCTCCGTCTTCACCGCCAGCGGGAACCGGTTTGCGTTGGCCAGGGGCCGCCCCGAGTCGTCCTTCATGCCCTTCGGCATCTCGATCGTGAAGGTGGCCTTCTCGGGGAAAGGTCCCGCGAAGGCGATCGCCTGGGTGTGCGTTCGGCTTTCATCGTCCGTTGTCTTCGGTTTCCACGTCTTGCCGTTTTCACCCCGGAGGGTGATGTCCTTGGCCAGGCTCCAGGGCGCCGGCTCCGAGAACCTCAGGCGCATGGGCAGCACGGGGATGCAGGCGCCCCCCTTCTTTTCACGCGGGCAGGAGAACTCCGCCCGGAAGGGGGCCCGGGCCTGGAACTCGAGGACCTGGTCCTCCTCCGTTGCCACGCCGCTCCTGGCGGCAATGCCCTTGCCCCAGACGAGCCGGATCTTCGCCGAGGGCGGGAAGGCCTGTTTCGCCCGGAGCGTCACGACGTTTCCCTCGCCCTTCCTGTAGTGCAGGGCCTTGAGGACCTGCTCCCGTTCTTTTCCCGAAACCATCGTCACGCCCACGCGCTCGCCGACGCCGCTCACGGAGAACCAGGCGTTTTTCAGCAGCGTCT
Source organism: Syntrophaceae bacterium UBA5744 (assembly GCA_002419215.1). GTDB lineage: Bacteria > Desulfobacterota > Syntrophia > Syntrophales > UBA2192 > UBA2192. Next base: position 15,553 of record DIFQ01000142.1, on the reverse strand, counting down.
CCTGCACGGGTTCGGCGTCCAGGGTGAGGACAAAGATCTGCTTCTCGTCAACGGTCCCCTCGTAGGGTCTGGACTGGAGAATGGACGGGCCGCCCGTTGAGAAGGAGAATGCGGCATCGGCCCTGACGGCAGTCCCCGCCAGCGTCTTCGTGCCTGCTTTCAGGGTGAAATGGCAGGCCACTCCGCCGGGGAGGTCCCGGTCGAAGTCATAGGACCAGGTCCGGGCATCGATCCATCGCCCCTGGCCTTTCTCGGCGCAGCGGATGTCGAAGGGGTCGGCAAGCCGCGGGTCGCCGAACGAGACCATGGGCTCCGAGAACCGGGCCGACACCTGCCGGATCTGCTTGACGGTGCCCTGCGGCGAGAACATCTCGATGCGGGCCCCCTCGTCGGCGCTGTAAACGGCCGGGGGAGCAAGCGCTGCGAGAGTGATCCAGGTTAAGAGGGACAACGACACGAAACCGCGCAACCGAAGGCTTGAGCGCATGGCCAACCTCTCGAGGTGGGATTTCATGAAGATGTAGCAGAAAGGGATGCAGGGAGGCAAGCGTTCTTAAAATCAGGCACGAGGTCCGAGGAACGAGGAAACCAAAGAAAATCCTCGAGCCTCGAACCTAGATCCTCGATCCTTACAGATGCCGCCGTTTTCGCAAGGCCATTGCAATCGCCGGGACGGCCAGGAAGCCGAGCAGCAGCGGGTACTCGATTGTGTAGACCAATGGCGTGAGCGCCCATCTCACGGCAGTCCGCAATCCTTCGTGCCGTGCGATGAAGCGGGCGGCGGGCGGCGACCAGGCGTAATAGAGATCCAGGAAGGCCCGGCCTGCCGGACTGGGTGCCAGCACCCGGTCCCTGAAGTCCCTCAGGGCCTGGACGTGCGGGTCCAGGGTTGAGCCCCAGGCCGCCGTGGCGATGAAGCAGCTGACGCTCGACGTATCCATATCACCCGATGCACTGCTGAAGGGCGTGAACACCTGAATGCGCTGATTGCCCGTATCGGCGACGTAGATGTCTCCGTTGGATCTGAAGGCGAGACCCCGCGGCCCGTCGAACTGGCCGCTGCCGGAGCCGTAAGTGCCCCATTTCGTGACGAACAGGCCGGCCGGGGTGAATTTCTGGATCCGGTTGTTTCCCGTGTCGGCCACGTAGACAAACCCGTTCGAATCGATGGCAATCCCGGACGGGCTGTCAAACTGCCCGTCGCCCGTGCCCTGCGAACCGATGGTGGCGGCATAAACACCCAGGGAGGTGAACCTCTGGATGCGGTGATTGCCCGTGTCGGCCACATAGACGGCCCCGGTGCTGTTCACCGCCACGGCCGACGGCGAACTGAGCTGGTTGTCGCCTGAACCGGCGGATCCCCAAAGGAGGAGAAAACCGCCCGTCGAGTTGAATTTCTGGATCCGGTTGTTTCCCGTGTCGGCCACGTAGACGTTGTTGCTCGAGTCGAGGGCGATGCCCAGCGGGCTCTCGAAATTCCCGATTCCCGATCCCTGTGAGCCCCATGAGATGTCGAAGAGATTTGCCGACGTGAATTTCTGGATGCGGTGGTTGCCCGTATCGGCTGCGTAGAGGAACCCGCCGGAGTCCGCAGCGAGCCCCGAGGGCGTGTTGAACTGCGCGTCGGCCGTTCCCAGGGAGCCCCACGTGGCGATGAACGTGCCCGTGGAGTTGAATTGCTGGATGCGCTGGTTCCGGCTGTCCGCCACGGAGACGTTTCCTGACGGATCGACATGCACATCCGTGGGGCTCGACAGATTTCCATAATCGGTGAGGATGGAACCCCATTGAGCGATCCACGTGCCCGCGTTATTGAACTTCTGAATGCGGCAGTTGTTCGAGTCGGCGACGTAGACGAGGCTGCCGTCTGCGTTCAGCGCCAGTCCCCGGGGGGCGTTGAACTGCTGCGCTGCCGGGCCGAGCGTCCCCCACTGGGCCAGGTAGGCTGCCGCCGAACCCGTGTCGAAAAACTTCTGAACCCGGTTGTTGCGGGAATCGGCGACAACCACATTGCCGACATTGTCCGTGTCCACGGCCGCGGGGGCGTCGAACTGGCCGTTTCCCGTGCCCGCGGAGCCCCAGGTGAAGTTGAAAATTCCCGAGGTGCTGAACTTCTGGATCCGGTTGTTTCCCGTGTCGGCCACGTAGATGTCGCCCGCCAGGTCCGTCGCGATCCCCAGGGGGCCGCTGAACTGGCCGTTGCCGGTTCCTGCACTGCCCCAGGCGAGGAGAAACCCGCCCGAGGAGTCGAACTTCTGGATCCGGTTGTTGCCCGTGTCGGCCACGAAAATATCGTCCGAACCGTCCGCAACCAGCGCCGAGGGCCTGTTGAACTGCCCGGCAACAGAGCCAGCGGACCCCCACCGGAGGAGAAACAAGCCTGTGGAGGTGAACTTCTGGATCCGGTTGTTTCCCCTGTCGGCCACGTAGACTCGTCCCACCGTGTCTACGGTGATGTCGGAGGGCAGATTGAACTGGCCGTCTGCCGTGCCGTAGGACCCCCAGGAACGGACAAAGTCGCCATTGGAATTGAATACCTGGATCCGGTGGTTGTCCGTATCGGCAACGTAGACATTTCCGGAGGCATCCACGGCGAGGCCGAGGGGTTTGTTGAACTTGCCGCTGCTCGTGACGTCCGAGCCCCAGGAGGTGACAAACGTGGCCCCCCCGTTGGATGCCACGAGTGCGTTGTGGCGGGGCAGCAGGAAGATGAAGATCAGGGCCAGGCCGAGGATCAGGAGGCCAAGGCGAAGAGCGGACATCTTTTTCATGTCGTCTCCTTGATCGTCGAATGGGCTGTCGACGGCAGACCGTTCGGAGATCGTGGCGCGTCAGTTTGCCGGGAGCCGGATGTCCGTTTCGGGCCTTGGATGATCCCGGGTGACCATGCTGACAGGGTAAAAGCCTTGCGCAGGAAAGGCAAGTATGAATTTTTTCTAATCCGGGTATTAGAAAAATCTACGAAAAAAGGCTGAGAGGGATCGGCCTCGGGCGGGGAAGAAAGAAGGGGCGGCCTGAGTGGCCGCCCCGGGTTGTTGACAGGATCCGTCCGGTCAGGATGGCTTCTTGTAGATGTCCACCCAGAGTTCGATGGGCGAGGACGATTTGTAAGGCACACTCGCGCCTGCCGCCGGCTTCTGGGAGCGCACGACACCCCCGGCGAGCTTCGGGTCGGAGACCGCCCGTTCGTGCACGACGATTCGATTCGCGGACAACCCGCGGCTCCCCACGGCCTGGCGCGCATCGGCGAGATTCTTTCCGACCGTGTCCGGCATCAGGACCGCGTCCGGTACAAGAGGCGGATTGAGAGGTTGTTGCCGATTGTCATGGACCTGCCCCCCCGTGGCCGGCGGCATGTAGAATCCGTAGGTCAGCCTGACCGGCGTCTGCTGGGGAACCACCTTTACGCCGGCTGCGGGCATCTGCTCGAGGACGATGTTGTTCTTCGCACGCTCCTTCTGAGCCACGCGCATGGTCTCGACTTTCCATCCCTGTTTTTCGAGAAGCTGGCGGGCCTGGTCGATGGTCATGCCCTTGACACTCGGCACCGGCATCGGGGCCGGCGGCGTGTACTTGCCCACAACGAGTGACACCTGGCTGCCCGGGGCCAGCGCCGTTCCGGGTGCGGCCTGCTGTCTCAGGACGAAATTGTTTTTCGCCGGCTCGGCGACCGCATCGAATGAAACGACGGCGTTCAGTTTCGCTGCTGCAAGTTGCCTCTGGGCGGCGTCGAGCGGCATCCCCGTGACAGTGGGGACCCTTGTCTGCGCGAGGGCCTTTCCGACGTAGAGGGTCACCGGCTGGTTCTTCTGCTGCACCTGCGTGCCGGCCGGGGGGCTCTGTTGGACGACCACACCCGCCTGCTGCGCGTCGGTGACAGGCTTTTCCTGCATATTCACTTTCCAGCCCTGTTTTTCCAGATTCTGGCGTGCGGCATCCGCCTTCATGCCCGCGAGGCTCGGCACGGGCGTCGTGGCCGGCGGCGTGTACCGGCCCACGACGATGGGCACCATCGAGCCCGGCGCGAGGGGAGTGCCGACCATTACTTTCTGACCCAGAACCACGCCGTTTTGATTCGGATTCGCAACGGGCTGATGGGTGACCTGGGCGTTGAGCTTGTTGTCGACGAGGATTTTCTGGGCCTCGGCCAGCGGTTTGCCCGTGACGTTCGGCACGTTCACCCGGGCCGGCGGCGTGTACCGGCCCACGACGACGGGCACCATCGAACCCGGCGCCAGGGGCGCGCCGACTGCGATTTTCTGTCCGATGACCACGCCGTTTCGGTGCGGTTCCGCAACGGGCTGGTGGGTGACCTGGGCGTTGAGCTTGTTGTCGACGAGGATTTTCTGGGCCTCGGCCAGCGGTTTGCCCGTGACGTAGGGCACCTTCACCTGTGCGGGCGGCTTGTACTGGCCCACGACGATGGGCACCGACGAACCGGGCGCCATCGACGTCCCCGGGGCTGCCAGCTGCTTCAGGACGACCTGGTTCTTGCCGGGGTCTGCAGTGTTTTCACGGATGACAGAAGCGTTGAGCTTGTTGGCAACCAGGGCCTTCTGGGCTTCGGCCAGCGGCATGCCCGTGACGGTCGGGACCCGGGTCTGCTCCGCCGTTTTCCCGGCCACGAGGATCAAGACCTGCTGCTTGCTGACCCGGGTGCCGGCCGGCGGTTTCGTGGCGAGAACCGTGCCGTCCTGCTTCGGGTCCGCCACCGTCCGATACTCCATGCCCGCCTTCCAGCCCTGCTGAATGAGCATCCGCTGGGCATCCGTCGCCTTCATGCCGGTCACGCTGGGGACCGCCTCGACCTGCTGGGCAGCCGCGCCCGATGCGAAGGCAATCAGGAAGGCCATTGAAAGAACAAAAATCAAACGAAGCATTTTCATGACATCCTCCCGTTTTCATCACGGTGTTGTTGAGTGGCCTGAGAGACATTACGCAAAGGGTGTGCCAGAAGTGCGTTCTCCGGTGCGTGGGCAGAATAAGATTGACTCCCCCGGGGGGCTGTAATAAAAAAGAGCAAGGCAACCCATTGGAAAACGATTGCACGCGCATACCCGCAGCTTGCTGCGGGGTAAGCGAGCATAATAACAGATAAATTCATACCTCAAGTTTCTAAATTCCTGGCACCTTGGTGCGAGGAATTTTAATCGGAAGAGGAATCTTGGCAACAAAAAAACTTTTCATTCGAACCTTCGGCTGCCAGATGAACGTCCACGACTCGGAGCAGCTGACGGAACTCCTCAAGGGGCCGGGCTACGAGAGGACGGACAGCGCGAAGGAAGCCGACCTCATCATCGTCAACACCTGCAGCATCCGCGACAAGGCAGAGCAGAAGGTATACAGCCAGCTCGGCCGTTACCGGCACCTCAAGAAGGCAAGGCCCGGCCTGCAGCTGGGGGTCTGCGGTTGTGTGGCCCAGCAGCAGGGGGCGCAACTGCTCGAGAAGATCCCCTGCCTGGATCTCGTCTTCGGCACCCACAACATCCACCGCCTGCCCGAATTCATCGCCCGGGTCGAGAAAACGGGGCGGCCCGTCGTCGAGACGGGCTTTCACGAGACGGTGCCCTCCATCGGCATCCTGGCCCCGCCGGAAAACGGCGCGGTAAGCGCCTTCGTCACGATCATGCAGGGCTGCGACAACTACTGCGCCTTCTGCGTCGTGCCCTACCTGCGCGGCCGCGAGGAGAGCCGGAAATTTCACGACATCCTGGCCGAGGTCAGGGCCCTGGCTGCCCTCGGGGTCCGAGAGGTGACGCTGCTGGGCCAGAACGTGAACTCCTACGGGAAGGGGCCCGGCAACGGCCACAGCTTCGCCGAACTGCTCCGCGCCGTCGGCGAAGTGGAGGGGATCGAGCGCATCCGATTCACCACCTCCCATCCCAAGGATCTGACCGACGACATCATTGCCTGCTTTCGGGATGTGCAGGCCCTCTGTGAGAACATTCACCTCCCGGTGCAGTCGGGTTCCGATGACGTGCTCGCCAGGATGAATCGCCGCTACACGAGCGCCGATTACCTCGAGCGGGTGCGCAAGTTGAGAGAGGCCTGCCCGGAGATCGCCATCAGCTCCGACATCATCGTCGGGTTCCCCGGAGAGACCCGGCAGGACTACCAGAAAACGCTTGACCTCATGGAAAAAGTCAGGTTTGATAACTTATTCTCGTTCCAGTATTCCGAGAGAAAGGGAACGGCGGCTGTCGGGCTCGACGGGAAGGTGGATCCCGAGGAAAAACGGCAGCGGCTCATCGATCTCCAGGCCCTTCAGGATCGTCACACCCGCGAGAAAAACGACAACCAGGTCGGCAGGACCGTGAAGGTCCTCGTGGAGGGCACGAGCCGCAATACGCCCCGGGACGTGACGGGCCGCACGAGATCGAACAAGATCGTGAACTTCACAGGCGCAAAAACCCTGATCGGGAAGACCGTCCGGGTCCGGATTGTGGAAGCGTTCTTGCATTCCCTTCGGGGTGAGATGCTGGAGTAACAGGGAGGTGTTCGTAGATGTTCGTCGAGATGAAGGTGTCCGGTCTCACCATCGACCCGCTGACCAACACGCCGATCGTGATCCTGAAGGACCTCGAGGGCAAGCGGGCGGTACCCATCTGGATCGGACTCTTCGAAGCGAGCGCCATCGCCACGGAGCTCGAGAAGATCAGCTTCTCTCGGCCCATGACGCACGACCTCATGCGCGATCTCCTGAAGATCCTCGAGGCGAAGGTCAACCGGATCGAGATCGTCGATCTGAGGAACAACACCTTCTTTGCCTGCATCCACCTGAAGCGAAACGGCGACACCGTCATCGTCGACTCGCGGCCGAGCGACGCCATCGCCCTGGCCCTGCGATGCAACTGCCCGATCTTCATCGACGAGAAGGTCATCGAAAAATCGCGCAACATCGACTTCGCCAAGAAGGTGGACGAGCTCGACAAGAAAAAGACGGAAGAGCTCAAGGAGTTCCTGGAGAACCTTCCCGAGGAGGATTTCGGGAAATACAAAATGTGACGATGCGGTCGCATCCCGAAGAGGCCCCGAGGTGGAAGAGACACGACGCATCTATCTGAAAATGGGAGATAAAGTCGTCCACCTCCGCTACCCCCACTGGGGCACGGGCGAAGTGGTGGAGGAGCAGAACTCCCTCGTGCTCGGCGGGAACTCGTTCGTGAAGATTGTCTTCAGGGACGGGCGCATTCGCGTATTCGACAACAACTTCGCGCACGCCTGGTGCTGCTACTACGCCGGGATCCGACGCTGCACATGATCGAAACAGCCTGTTTGCCACTGAAACGCATAAAGTAGTCATAAACATGTTTTTATGGACTTTTTTGCGCGTTTTCGTGGCTATTTTTATTGGGGCCTGATATAGAGAACGCTTCGGCCTGTTCCCGGGTGTGCAGCGGCAGGGTTAACCGCACCGGAGTTCGAAGTTAGGAAGTGATGAAGAGCGGAAGAGCGGAGTGGATACGGGATTTGTTTCTATTTCTGTCCGCGCTTCCTCGCTTCCGCTCTTCCGATCTTCGCGGCCTCGACGCCTTGAACTGAGCGATTACGGTACACGTGATCCAAATATCGGTTGGACGCAATGGGGAACGGGGTCATGGAACGGGCGATCGAGGACTTCGGGGACCACCTGGCGACGGAACGCAACCTCAGTCCCCACACCCTGCGCAGCTACCTGGCGGACCTCAGGCAGTTCCGGCGGTACCTGGAGGAAAGCGGCCTGATGCCGCAGGCTGCGTCGGAGCGGGGGCAACTCGAGGCGATCGACCACGTGGCCGTCCGGTCCTTTCTCAGCTCGCTGTACCGCAGCCAGGTGCGGAAGGTGACGATTGTCCGGAAGGTCGCCGCCCTTCGCACCTTCTTCAACTACCTTCTGCGGGAAGGCAGGGTCCGGGTGAACCCGGCCGAGATGGTGCAGGCACCGAAGGCGGAAAAATATCTCCCCACCTTTCTGCCGGTCGAGGAGATGTTCTCGCTTTTGAATCTGAAGTTTTCCGGTGATGCCGAGGGGTTTCGGGACCGGGCCATGCTCGAGCTCTTTTACTCCTCGGGAATGCGGGTGAGCGAACTGACGGGGCTCAACCTGGGCGACATCGACTTTGGCCGGAGCCTCGTGAAGGTCCGCGGGAAGGGGAAAAAAGAACGGATCGTTCCGGTGGGCCCGCAGGCCCTGCGGTCTTTACGGGAATACCTGGCCGCGCGAAATGAATTGCTGCAGAAACAGCAGGCAGGCGAGAGCGACCCGCCGCTTTTCCTGAGCCGAAACGGCAGGAGAATCACCCAGCGAAGCGTGGCCCGGATCGTTGACCGGTACGTGCTCCAGAGCGGGATCAGCAAGAAGGTGAGTCCCCATACGCTCAGGCACAGCTTCGCGACCCACCTGCTCGACGCGGGGGCGGACCTGAGGGCGATCCAGGAACTGCTGGGCCACGAGAATCTCTCTACGACACAGAAGTACACGTCGGTGAGCGTGGCGAAACTGATGGAGATCTACGATCGCGCTCACCCGAAGGCGAAAGGATAGGCAGCCGACAGCCGACAGCCGTCAGCCGACAGACAGAAACGACTCTTTGCTGTCGGCTGTAGACTGTGGGCTGTAGGCTATGAACGGCAACCACGGTCGGACACGACACTGGAAGGAGAGCAAAGGGCACCGAATGGACATGAAGTTTCACGGCACCACCATCATCGCACTGAAGCACAAGGACAAGGTTGTCGTGGCCGGCGACGGGCAGGTGACCTTCGACCAGACGATCATCAAGCACGGGGCGCGCAAGGTCCGCCGGCTCTATCACAACCGGGTCATCGTCGGTTTTGCCGGCGCCACGGCGGACGCCTTTACGCTTTTCGACCGCTTCGACCAGAAGCTCGAGCAGTACAACGGCAACCTGCTGCGGGCGGCCGTGGAACTGACCAAGGACTGGCGCACGGACAGGGTGCTGCGCCACCTGGAGGCCCTCATGATCGCAGTCAGCCGGGATGACTTTCTCGTCATCTCCGGGAACGGCGACGTGATCGAGTCCGACGACAACGTGGCCGCCATAGGCTCCGGCGGCCCTTACGCCCAGGCGGCGGCGCGTGCCCTTGTGAAACACTCCGATCTGGATGCGGCCGAAATCGCCCGGGAGTCCATGCGGATCGCCTCGGAGTTGTGTGTCTACACGAACGACCGGGTCACGATCGAGGAGATCGATCTCACTGCGGACGAAGAGCCCGAACCGGAGCGTAAGTCTAAAGTCAAGCGCTGACGGCTCGTGGCCTAAGCGGCCTTAAGAATGTTTTCCGTATTTGCGTTTGAAGCCAGGAGGTTAGGAAGAGCAGAAGAGCGGAGTGGATGCAGGATTCATTTTATTTCTTATCCGCGCTTCCTCGCTTCCGATCTTCCGATCTTCGCGGGCTTGATGCGGGACAATGAACTCTGTCGAGAAAAGTAAGGATATGTCTGCAATCGAACTGACCCCCAAGAAAATCGTTTCAGAGCTGGACAAGTACATCGTCGGCCAGGGCGAGGCCAAGCGGGCCGTGGCCATAGCGCTCAGGAACCGCTGGAGGCGCCAGAACGTCCGGGCCGACCTGCGAGACGAGATCGCCCCGAAGAACATCATCATGATCGGCCCTACCGGTGTGGGCAAGACGGAGATCGCCCGCAGGCTCGCCAAGCTGGACAATTCGCCGTTCCTCAAAATCGAGGCCTCGAAGTTCACGGAGGTGGGCTACGTGGGGCGCGACGTGGACTCCATGATCCGCGACCTCATGGAGATCGCCGTGAGCATGATCAAACAGGAGGAGATGGGGAACGTCCGGGCCAAGGCGAAAGAAATGGCCGAGGACCGGGTCCTGGATCTGCTGCTTCCCATGAAGCGGGCCGAGATCCGGAGCCCCGAGGGCATGGAGGGGCAGGCGGGCGAGGCGGAGTCAGGCTCCGTGGACACCCGCGAGAAGCTCCGCCAGATGCTGCGGGAGGGCAAGCTCGACAGCCGCGTCGTCAACCTGGAGATCACCGAAAAGGGCGGGGGCCCCATGATCGAGGTCTTTTCGTCGTCGGGCGTCGAGGACCTGGGCCTCAACATCAAGGAGATGTTCGGGAACATCTTTCCGCAGAAGAAAAAGCGGCGCCGCGTGAGGGTCCCCGAGGCGATCACGATCCTCGAGGAAGAGGAGGTGCAGCGTCTCATCGACATGGACAAGGTGATCCGCGGAGCCCTGACCCGCGTCGAGCAGTCGGGGATCATCTTCCTCGACGAGATCGACAAGATCGTGGGGAGCAACACCGCGCACGGGCCCGATGTCTCGCGCGAGGGGGTCCAGCGGGACCTGCTTCCCATCGTGGAAGGCTCCACGGTCAACACGAAGTACGGAATGGTGAAGACGGACCACATCCTCTTCATCGCGGCCGGGGCCTTCAGCACGACGAAGCCCTCGGACCTGATCCCGGAGCTGCAGGGCCGCTTCCCGATCCGGGTCGAGCTCGACTCGCTCACGAAGGAAGACTTCATCCGGATCCTCACGGAGCCCTCCAACGCCCTGGTGAAGCAGTACATCGAGATGCTCGCCACGGAGGGGGTGAAGATCGAATACACCGCCGATGCCGTTGCCGAGATCGCCGAGGTGGCCTCCATCGTCAACGAGCGCACCGAGAACATCGGCGCTCGAAGGCTCTACACGATCATGGAGACGCTGCTCGATGAGATTTCCTTCGACGCGCCGGAGATGAAGGACCGGGAAATCATCATCGACGCGGCCTACGTGAGGGACAAGCTCGAAGACATCGTCGAGGACGAGGATCTGAGCCGCTACATCCTTTGAGAAGGGTATCGGGTTTAGGGTCTAGGGTATCGGGTTTAGGGTCTAGGGTATCGGGTATCAGAAGATGAAAACGGGGTATCGGGTATCGGGTCTCGGGAATGAAGCAGATTTCGTTATAAAAATCTTTAGTACCTTAGCCCCTATACCCTATACCCGAGACCCGAAACCCGTTGCGCGGCATGCCATTATGGTGAAAATCGAATTCCAGAGGTGCTGACATGGCAGAAGTGACATTGGGTGCCCAGGAGCGGGCGGAAATTCTTCTCGAGGCGCTGCCTTACATTCGCCGGTTCTACAACAAGACGATCGTCGTCAAGTACGGCGGGCATGCCATGGTGGACGACGAGTTGAAGAAGCTCTTTGCCATGGACATCGTCATGATGAAGTACATCGGGCTCAACCCCGTCGTCGTCCATGGCGGCGGGCCCCAGATCGGCGCCGTCCTGAAGAAGCTCGGGAAAGAGTCGCAGTTCATCCAGGGCATGCGGGTCACCGACGAGGAGACCATGAACATCGTCGAGATGGTCCTCGTGGGCTCCGTGAACAAGGAGATCGTGGGCCTCATCAACCGCAACGGCGGCAAGGCCGTGGGGCTTTCCGGCAAGGACGGGAACCTGACACGCGCCGAGAAGTACTACCTCAACGAGGAGAAGCAGAAGGACATCCCGACGGAAATCATCGACGTCGGGCTCGTGGGCAAGGTCAAGGAGATCAACGCCGAACTCATCATGTCGCTCGTGAAGGACGGCTTCATCCCCGTGATCGCACCCACGGGGATGGGCGATCACGGCGAGACCTACAACATCAATGCCGACATCGTGGCCGGCGAGGTGGCGGCGGCCCTGAAGGCCGAGAAGCTCGTTCTGCTGACGGACGTGGAGGGCGTCTGGGACAGCGAGAAGCGGCTCATCAACACGATGGACAACGGCAGGGCTCTCCAGATGATCGACGACGGGACCATCGCCGGAGGCATGTTTCCCAAGGTGAAGTGCTGCCTCAAGGCGCTGCGCGGCGGCGTGCGCAAGACCCACATCATCGACGGCCGGAAGAAGCACGCCATGCTCCTGGAGGTCTTCACGGATCAGGGCGTCGGTACCGAAATCGTGCTGTAAAGCACGAACCCCTCAGCTCCCTCTCCCTTGAGGGGAGAGGGTTGGGGTGAGGGTGAATGATCCCTTTCATCATAGGGTACAGGGCAGAATGAATAAGGAAGAGCTGATCGCATCATCGGAAAAGAACATCGTCGGGACCTACAGGCGCCAGCCCGTTGTCTTTGTGCGGGGCGAGGGGGCGCACCTCTGGGATATCGAGGGGAAAGAATACGTCGACTTTGTGGCGGGGATCGCCGTCTGCAGCCTGGGGCACTCCCACCCGAAGGTGGTCGAGGCCATCCGGAAGCAGGCCGGTACCCTGATGCACGTCTCGAATCTCTACTACACGGAGCCCCAGATCCGGTTTGCGGAGATGCTGGTGGAGAACTCCTTTGCCGACCGGGTGTTCTTCTGCAACAGCGGGGCCGAGGCCAACGAGGCGGCCATCAAGCTGGCGCGAAAATACGGCCACGAAAACCTGGGAGGGAAGTATGAAATCCTCACCATGAAGGGTTCCTTCCACGGGCGCACCCTGGCGGCCATCACGGCCACGGGCCAGGAGAAGTTCCACGCGGGCTTCTCCCCGCTTCCCGAGGGGTTCAAGTACGTTCCCTTCAACGACTTGCAGGCCCTCGAAAAGGCCGTGTCGAAGAAGACCTGCGCCGTCCTGCTGGAGCCCATCCAGGGCGAGGGCGGGGTGCGGGTTCCCGACGAGGGGTATCTCAAGGCCGTGCGGGAACTCTGCGACCGAAAGGGCATCCTCATGATCCTTGACGAGGTGCAGACGGGCATGGGCCGGACGGGCAGGCTTTTCGGGTACGAACACTACGGCACCGCGCCCGATATCATGACGCTGGCCAAGGCCCTGGGAAACGGGTTCCCCGCGGGGGCGCTCGCCGCAACGGAGAAGGTTGCGGCCGCTTTCGGCCCGGGCACGCACGCCTCGACGTTCGGCGGAAACCCGCTCGCCATGGCGGCGGCGGTCGCGACCCTGGAAACAATCCTGGCGGACGGCTTCCTGGAGAGCTGCCGGGAGATGGGCGAATACCTTCAGGAGCGGCTCTGGTCGCTGAGGAAGGATCATCCGGTCATCCAGGAGGTTCGCGGCAAGGGGCTCCTGGTCGGGCTGGATCTGACCGTCGAAGGCAATTCCATCGTGAAGGCCTGCCTGGAGCGGGGGGTTCTGATAAACTGCACCTTTGACCACATCCTCCGGATGGTGCCGCCGTTGGTTATCACGCGGCAGGACGTGGACAGGCTGGTGCAAGTTCTCGATGAGGTGATGGAGCGTTGAAGAAAGATTTTCTGAGTGTCTACGATCTGACGAGGAAGGATTTCGACCGGATCTTCAGCCACGCGGCAACGCTGAAGGCCATGCTGAAGGACGGGATCATCTACCAGCCCCTGGCCGGCAAGACGCTGGGGATGATTTTCGACAAGTCCTCGACGCGCACGCGGCTCTCCTTCGAGGCCGGGATGTATCAGCTGGGGGGGCTCGCCATCTACCTCAACAGCCGCGACACCCAGCTGGGCCGGGGCGAGACCATCGCGGATACGGCGAGGATCGTCTCGCGTTACCTCGATGCCGTCATGATCCGGACCTTCGCCCAGGAGTCCGTCGAGGAGTTTGCACGGCATGCCGAAATCCCCGTCATCAACGGGCTGACGGATCTCATGCATCCCTGCCAGATCGTGAGCGACCTCTTTACCATTGTCGAGAAAAAAGGCACCTACGAGGGGCTCAAGATCGCCTATGTGGGCGACGGGAACAACGTGGCAAACTCCTGGATCGACGCGGCGGCAAAGCTCCCCTTCAAACTAGCCCTGGCCTGCCCGAAGGGCTACGACCCCGACGCCCGGATCCTGGAGAGGGGGAAAAAGAAAGCCCCCAAGGGGGTCTCTCTTTACCGGGACCCCGTCCGGGCCGTGAAGCAGGCCGACGTGGTCTACACGGACGTATGGGCCAGCATGGGCCAGGAGGACGAGCAGGAAGCCCGCGCGAAGGTCTTCGAAGGCTACCAGGTGAACCGGAATCTGATGCGGCACGCCAGGCCCGATGCCATCGTCATGCACTGCCTGCCGGCGCACCGCGGCGAGGAGATCTCCGCGGAGGTCCTCGACGGGCCCCGGTCCGTGGTCTGGGACGAAGCGGAAAACAGGATTCACGTGCAGAAGGCCATCCTGGAAATATTAATGGGCAAGTGATGTGGTTGCCATGAAAACGATCATGCTGTCTAGCTGACGGCAGAGGGGTTGAGGGTTTGAAGGTGAGAAGGTTGGAAATGCAGGAGGCATTTGTACTGCCGAAGGCCTGTCCAGGCTTCTTACCCTCTCACCCTCTCACCTTCTTCATCAAGAAGAGGAGGAACGAACAGTGTCGAACAAGGTAAAAAAAGTGGTAGTCGCCTATTCGGGCGGGTTGGATACGTCTGTCATCATCCAGTGGCTCCTGGAAGCCTACCCCGGCTGCGAAGTCATCGCCTTTGCCGCCGACGTGGGCCAGAAGGAGGAGCTCGACGGCCTCGAGCAGAAGGCCATCAAGACAGGCGCCAGCAAGTGCACCATCGAGGATCTGCGCGAGGAATTCGCGCGGGACTTCGTGTTCCCCATGCTGCGGGCCAACGCCATCTACGAGGGGACCTACCTGATGGGGACCTCGATTGCGCGGCCGCTGATCGCCAAGAAGCAGATTGAGATCGCCCACCGGGAGAAGGCCGATGCCGTGTGCCACGGCGCGACGGGCAAGGGCAACGACCAGGTGCGCTTCGAGCTCACCTACATGGCCCTCGACCCGGACATCCGGATCATCGCCGCCTGGCGCGACGACAAGTGGACCTTCACGTCGCGGGAGGACATGATCAACTTCGCGGCCAAGCACAACATCCCCCTTCCCGTGTCGAAGGACAAGCCCTACAGCTCGGACCGCAACTCCCTGCACATCTCCCACGAGGGCGGCATCCTGGAAGACCCCTGGAACGAGCCGACGGAGGACATCTTCACGATCTCCGTCTCCCCCGAGAAGGCCCCCGACAAGCCGACCTACGTGGAGATCGACTTCGAAAAGGGAAACCCCGTGGCCGTCGACGGCAAGAAGATGAGCCCGGCCACGCTGCTCGATCACCTCAACACGGTTGCCGGCGCAAACGGCATCGGGCGTGTGGATATGGTGGAAAACCGTTTCGTGGGCATGAAGTCCCGCGGCGTCTACGAGACGCCCGGCGGGACGGTGCTCTGGGCGGCCCACCGGGCCGTCGAGACGATCACCATGGACCGCGAGGTGATGTTCATGCGCGACGGGCTGATCCCGAAGTACGCCCAACTCGTCTACAACGGGTTCTGGTACTCGCCGGAGATGAAGGCCCTGCAGCAGTTCATCGACGCCACGCAGGAGAAGGTGACGGGCACGGCGCGCCTGAAGCTCTACAAGGGCAACTGCATCGTCGTCGGGCGCAAGTCGCCGAACTCGCTCTACAGCGAGGACATCGCCTCCTTCGAGAAGAGCGGCGGCTACGAGCAGAAGGATGCCACGGGCTTCATCCGGCTCAACGCCCTGCGCCTGCGCATCGCGGCATACCTCCGGAAGAAGGGCAAATAGCGCCATAGGCGCTCGTGATCAGTGGCTAGTGGCTAGTTGACAAGTGTCACGACATCGTTAA
>DIFQ01000096.1 GCA_002419215.1 Syntrophaceae bacterium UBA5744 | reverse complement strand
TGCCCCACTCCAGGGCGGCCTGGAGGGTTGCCTCGGAGGTCTCGTAGCCCTTGATGATCTCCAAAAGCTTCATCACGGGCACGGGATTGAAGAAGTGGGTGCCGATGAACTTCTCGGGACGCTTGGTGACGGCGGCCATGGCCGTGATGCTGACCCCCGAGGTGTTGCTGAAAAAGAGGCACTCGGGCTTCACGATCGTCTCGAGCTCCTGGAAGACCTTCTTCTTGACCTCGAGGAGCTCGATGATGACCTCGACGATGACGTCGGCATCGGCGGCCGCTTCCTTCATGTCCAGCGTGGGCTTGATCCTTCCGAGCAGGGCGTCCATGTCGGCCTGGGTGCGCTTGCCCTTCTCGACCTCGCGGGCGAGGTTCTTGCGGATGGTGTTCATGCCGCCGTCGACGAAGCGCTGCTCGATGTCGCGCATCGCCACCTGGTAGCCCGCCTGGGCGCACACCTGCGCGATCCCGCTGCCCATCAGTCCCGCTCCCAATACACAAACCTTTTTGATTGCCATGATCTCCTCCTTGGTGTCTTCCTCTCCCGTTCCCCGTTCTCCCCTCACAGTGAAAAACCTCGATGATTCGAGGTTTTCACCGTGAAAGGAAGAAAGGGAGGTGGAATAGGTTCGAATCGATTCAGTCCGGAAACGGCCGCTAGATGTCCCTCGTCCAGATCGATGCCATGGCGGGACCGCCGCCCACGCACAGCGAGGCCCCTCCCAGGTTGAGGCCGCAGCGCTCCAGTTCGTAGTACAGGGATACGATGATCCGCAGCCCCGTGCATCCCACGGGGTGTCCCAGTGCGATGCCCGATCCGTTGTGGTTCACCTTGTCGAGGCTGAGTTCCATCCCGTAGTCCTTTTTCAACAGGCGCCCGACGCCCAGCCACTGTGCCGCAAAGGCCTCGTTGATCTCCCAGTATTCGATGTCTTCGAATTTCAGCCCCGCCTGCTTCAGGCACTTGGGAATGGCGTAGGCCGGTCCGATCCCCATGAGTTTGGGATCGCAGCCCTCGCCGCAGATGTTCACGAGCCGCATGATGGGCTTGACCCCCAGCTGTTTTGCCTTCTCCTTCGACATGAGGATCGCCGCCGCGGCGCCGTCGTTGATGCCCGAGGCGTTGGCCGCCGTGACCGCGCCGTTCTTCTTGAATACGGTGGGCAGCATCGCCATCGTCTCCATGCTGGCGCCCCGGATGGGGTGCTCGTCCACTTCGAAGGGCTTGATCTCCTTTCTGACCTTCACGGGCACGGGGACGATCTCGCGCTTGAAGTGCCCCGCGTCGATGGCTGCCACGGCGCGGTTGTGGCTGATGAGTGCCAGCTCATCGCACTCCTGCCGGGTGATGCCCAGGAGCTCTGCGACGTTTTCCGCCGTGACACCCATGTGTCCGGGCACCAGCTCGTCGATGAGCCCGTCGTGGAGCATGTGATCCTCGATCGTTCCGGGCCCCATCCGGTAGCCCGTTCTGCCCTTGGGGATCAGGTACGGGGTGCTGCTCATGCTCTCCACCCCGACGACGAGGCCGATCTCGGTTTTGCCGAGCATGATGTTGTGGGCCGCGATCTCCAGGGCGCGCATGGCTGCCGTGCAGTTCTGGTTCACCGTCACGGCGAGGCTCCGGTGTGGAAGTCCGACCCGCATGGCCACCTGCCGGGCGGGGAGCGATCCCTGCATGGCCGTGTAGAGCTGCCCCATCGTGATCTCGTCGATGATGTCGGCGGGGATCCCTGCCCGTTCGATGGCGCCCCTGGCCGCCGTGATCGCCAGGTCTCTTGCGGGCACATCCCGCATCGTTCCCAGGAAATCTCCGATGGCCGTGCGGCAGGCGCCGACCATGACTACGTCGTGAATTGCCATTTCCGTTCTCCTTGTGATCGTTTGTTCCAGGTCTTGGCTTGCAGGTCACCGGTGAGATGCCGAGTACAGGACGCGAAGCCGCTTCGGTTTCGTTGAAAGGGGCCCCGGTCCCCGCACCCGGCGGACGAACATGTCATCCGATTCGGGTGCGGGGACCGGGAGCCGCCGGGTTCGAGCACCCGGATCCGGCGGCTCCGGGTGTTGCTGCAACGTTATTTAGCCAGGGCCGCCTCTTCCTTCTGGTGTGCCTCCATGCCCTTTCGCAGAACCTCGTCATACTTGTCGCGGTTCGCCTTGGAGGGCGGTTTGCTCGTGAAGGCAAAGAAGAAGAAAACGGCCAGGTTCGCCATGAGACCCCACATGGCGCAGTGGATGTGCAGGGGGTATCTCCAGACGCCGTAGGTCAGGTAGGCCACGACCAGCCCCACGAGAATGCCGTACATGGCGCCCTTGGCCGTTGCCCGCCTCCAGTAGAGGACCCCGATGAGGGCGGGGGCCAGCTGGGTGGCGAAGGCCGTTGACAGGTTGCCCATGAGGACCAGGTGCTCCTTCCAGATCGTGGAGAGCCAGAAGGCAAAGAGCACGACGGCGAGGATGATGATCCGGGAGCACCAGATGCACTCGCGGTCAGTGGCCTCGGGCCGTAACTTGGCCTTGTAGATGTCCTGGGAGCAGATGACGCCGGAGGTGATCATGTAGCCCGCCGCCGTGGAGTTCATCGCCGCGAGCAGTCCGATGCCGACGATCACGTACATCCAGATGGGCATGAGCTTCGTCATGATGAGGGGCGTCAGGGTGTCCGTCCTGGCGAGGTCCGGGAAGAGGATCCGGCCGCCCATGCCGATGAGGGGCGAGAGGATGTAGTAGACGGCGCCGATCAGGACGACCCACACGACCATGGCCTGCCACCGGAAGATCTTGGGCGATTTCGCCGAGAAGCTCCAGATCGTGAAGGCCGGCGAGAGGTAGATGGCCGACGTGGACAGAGCGAGCGAGAGTGTGTACGTCCAGAACCACAGGCCGTTGCCTCCCGGCATGGTCAGGAGCTTCGGGTCGAAGCTCTGCATGGTGGTCACGATCTCTCCAGCGCCGACGTTCGAGAGGACGGCCCAGCAGATCCCGAAGAGCCCGAGTACGAGGAGCACGCCCTGGACGGCGTCGATGAGGGCCGTCGAGGCCACGCCGCCCAGCAGAACATAGATGAGGACGACGGAGGCCATGATGATGGCGCCCCACTCGAAGGGGATGGCGCCTTCCGTCAGGGTCGCGAAGACATAGCCCGCGCCCGTGAGCTGCAGGGAGGAATAGGGAATGCAGTAAAGAAGGGTCACCAGCGCGATGACCCAGCGCATGCCTTGACTCTCATAGTAGTGGGAATACATCTCGCCGGGCGAGAGGAAGTTGAATTTCTTGCCGATGAGCCACTGCCTTGTAAAGATGAGAAGGCCCAGGACGCCCATGAACGGGACATGGATATAATAGACCAGGTAGGGCATTCCGGAGGCGTACATGAGGCCCTGGTGGCCCAGCATGAGCCAGGCGCTCAGGGTGGTTGCCATGATGGCGAAGCCCAGGACGAACTTGCCCAGGCCGCGCCCGGCCACGAAGAAGTCCTGCGCCGAATTCGCGGCGCCTTTTTTATTCGTATAGATACCGACGGCGATGCAGCCGATCCAGTAGGCGATCGCCGCGAAAAGCATGACATAGGCGTGTGTGCTGATTTCTTTCATTTTATGCTTCTCCCTTCCCCGGACCGATCAATCTTTGTAGTCCGCTACGTTCGTGATGGTGGCCTTGTAGCCGAACCACCAGTTCAGGAAAATCCCGATCAACCAGGCCACGATGCTGAATGTCCACAGAGCCGGGAGCCCCAGGATGTAGTCGGTCGTGTTGAATAGCAACGCGCCCGGGCCGCCGAAAAAGACGATCCATGCGAGACATATCAAGATCATCCTCTTGTCTTTTGCTGGCATCATAATCTTCTTCCTTTCCATTCTTTGTTTGGATCTGCAGGCGGGTGCCTGCGGGCACCCCTGTCGAGACGGGAATCCGTGATCCCCATTTACACCCCCTTCCCTTGACGTGATGAATCCGCAGACAGTCTCCGCTGAACCCGTGCATGCCGTTCAGATAGTGGAACAGCGTTCCGGACAGAGGAGATGTCGGCTGCCTGATGAGCATGGATTGTGCCAGTGATCTTCGGGGACGGAAGGACTTGAAATCGTTGGATTTATGATTTCAGGAAGGGATGTTTCGTCTGGAATGTGTCATTCATCGTGTCCCATGTTGCGACACGAGGTGACTCATGCGACAGAAATGGGACACATGTCAGGCAGGTGTTCGTTGAGATCCTTCGCCCTTCATGCGGGGATTTTGTATTTTTCCATTTTTCTGTACAGCGTGCTTCGCGACATGTCCATCTTCCGGGCGATCTCCTTTTTTGAAAACCCTGCCTCGATGAGCTTCCTGATCGCCTGTTTCTCCACGACACGCGGCAGCTCCACTTCGGCATGAACAGCGGGCCGTGACGGGCTTTGCAGGATTTCGGAAGGGATGAGATCGACGGTCAATTCACCCGTGCGGACGATATTGATCATACGCTCGATGACGTTCTGGAGTTCCCTGACATTCCCGGGCCAGGCGTATCCGGCGAATTTTTCCAGGACCAGGCCGTCCACGCGGACCGGGATCTTTCCCATGGCCTCGCATATCTTGCTACTGAAGCATTCGGTGAGCAGCGGGATGTCCTCCGGCCTTTCGCGCAGGGGAACCATGTGGATGGTGAAAACGTTGAACCGGTAGTAGAGGTCCTCCCGAAATCGGCCCTTGCGGACCTCTTCCTTGAGATTCTTGTTCGTCGCCGCGATGATTCGAACGTCCACCGGCGTCACCCGGGACCCGCCGATCCGGGTGATCGACTTGTCCTCGATGACCCGCAGCAGGACGGACTGCAGCTCCAGGGGTGTCTCCGCGATCTCGTCGAGAAAGATCGTCCCTCCGTCTGCCAGTTCGAACTTGCCCTGGTTGCCGCCTCGCTTGGAGCCCGTGAAGGCGCCCTCGGAGTACCCGAAGAGCTCGCTCGTGATGAGATCCCGCGGGATGGCCGCGCAGTTGATGGCCACGTAGGGGCCGTTGTTTCGCGCGCTCGCGTTGTGGATGGCCTGGGCGAAAACGTCCTTTCCCGTTCCGCTCTCGCCCAGAAGCAATACGTTCGAGTTGCTCTGGGAGACCATCCTGGCCTGGTTGACCGTCTCGAGGAACTTCCCGCTGACGCCGCAGACATCGTCAAAAACGAACTTGGCCTTTGCACCGATCATCCGGGTCACCAGGGTCCGGGCCCGCTTGATCTCGTTGAGGATGATGAGGCGTCCAACGACGCGACGGTCCTCTGTCCGGATGGGGTTGCAGGTGAGCGTGAAATCCACGGACTGACCCTCGCGCAGGATGACCCGGGTATCGACGTCGGTGAACGACGCGTTGTGCTGGATCAGGTTGAAGAATGCCAGGTTCTGTTCCCCCATGACTTCCCGGAGGTTCCTGCCGGTGAGACGGGCCGAAGGGATGCCGATGAGCTTTTCGGCGTTCTCGTTCACCATGGAGATCCTGCAGTGGTTGTCGATGGCGATGAGGGCTTCCGGGATGGATGCCAGGACCGTTTTCTGGAACCCGTCTGCGATCTTGCACTCGGAAAGGGCCTTGCGGACCCGCAGGTCATTCTCGATCGCATAGGCGGCTGCGGCGACCATGCCGAGCGTGTGAGGGTTTGCGTTGACGTAGGGCCCCGTCATGTCGATGACGCCGATGAGATCACCATCGGGGTCATGGATCGGGGCGCCGGAACAGGTCCATTTGTGCGAGTTGATGCAGTAGTGCTCCGTGGCAAAAACCTGCAGGGGCCTGTCCAGCAGCAGAACCGTTCCGCATCCGTTCGTCCCTGCCTCCTCCTCGGTCCAACAGGCACCCACGATGAAGTTTCCCCTCTTGACGCGCTCCAGCACATCCGTGTCCCCGAGGACATCGAGCATGTACCCCTGTTTGTCGAAGAGGGCAACGACGAACCCGGACTCCCTGACAAAGCCATAGAGATTCTGCATGAAGGGCCGGCTGATCTCCACGAGGTTTGCGTTTAGCACCAGGAGCTCGTCGATCTCCGCGCGCCCGAGGACCCTGTCTGCGCGGACGGTGTAGGGGTTGACGCGGCTCTTCCTGCATCGATTCCACGATTCCATGATGAACTCGGGGATGGCGAGATGGTTTTCGATGGGCCGGTTGTTGATGAAGCGCTTCCACTCTTCCAGGACGAGGCCGAAACGCTCTTTGTAGTTTGTTTGCATTGCATCACCTGCTTGTCGTGAATTGCCCGACTGTGTCAATCTGGTGTGTCTTTTTGGGACACGTGTATCGTAGTGGGACATAAAAAGCAAGACATTTTGGGACAGAAAACGCACGTGAAAATATAATATCAATATAATCAACTATTTATCGCATGGGTGACTTATGGCATAGTGCGTGCTTTTCTGCGTCATGATTGGATTTACCAAGGGGCTCGACTGTATAAAGGACACCCAAGAGGATCTGAGAAAGGAGAAAAACCGTGCTGAGAACGAAAGAGCAATATCGTGAAGGTCTGTTCAAGATGAAACCCAACATCTATATCGGCGGCGAGAAGGTCGGCCGCGACGATCATCGGCTGATACCGGGAATCAACGTGATGGACACCACGTTCGAAATCGCCCTGGATCCGCGGTGGAAAGGCGTCGCGACGGCCACATCGTCCATCACCGGCGAGGAGATCAACCGGTGGGCGCATCTTCCCCAGAATCCTTACGATCTTTTGCAGAAACAGAAACTGATCCGCCTGTCCGCCCGCAGGGTGGGGGGCTGCATACACCGTTGCATGGGTCACGACGCCATCAGCGCCCTGGCCATCTGCACCAAGGAAATCGACGAGGCGAAAGGAACCGACTACCACCAGCGATTCATCAATTACATGAGAGGGTATCATCAGAAAGACATCAACGGCTGCTGCGCCCAGACGGACAGCAAGGGAGACCGCCTGAAACGGCCCAGCGAGCAGCCCAACCCGGATGCCTACGTCCATGTCGTCGAAAAGAGAAAAGACGGCATCGTCGTCTCCGGCGTGAAAATGTCCATTACCCAGGTGGCCTACGCCGACGAAATGTTCGTCCTTCCCACCCGCGCCCTCATGGAAGACGACAGCGCCTTTGCAGTGGCCTTTGCCGTTCCGGCGGACTGCGAAGGGGTCCACCTGATCACCCGCCCGGTATGGCACCGGGAGAAGGACGAACCCGATGCGTCGCCCTTCTGCCGGTACGGCGTCTCCGATTCCGTCGTGGTCTTCGACAATGTCTTCGTGCCGAACGAAAGGGTCTTCATGTGCGGGGAGTGGGACTTCGGCAGGCGGATTGCGCTGCTCTTTGCCGATTCGCACCGCCACAGCTACAGCGGCTGCAAGCCCGGCGTATCCGACATTCTCTGCGGGACGACGGCGCTGGCCGCCGAGGCGAACAACATCCAGAAGGTGGGCCATGTGCGGGAAAAACTCTCCGAATTTGCCGGGGCCGCCGAGCTTGCCTTCGCGGCGGGTGTGGCCGCAGCCGTCTACGGAGAGAAGACCTCGAGCGGCGTGTTCTTTCCCAACAAGATCTTCGCGAACGTGGGCCGGAGAATGACGGGCGAGCTGATCTACCACGAGTACAACATCCTCACCGAGATCGCCGGCGGCATCGCCGTGACGCTTCCCTTCGAGGACGACTTCCACGCGCCGGACACGAAGAAGTACCTGGACAAGTTCATCGTCCGCAATCCCAAGCTCCCTCCCGATGTTTCGCTCAAGATCTGGAAGTTCGTCGAAAACATCGGGGCCTCGCCCATGTCGGCCTGGTACGAGATCGCAGGCGTCCACGGTGGCGGCTCTCCCATCATGGAGACGATCGCCCTCAACCTGGACTACAACTACGATCGCAAGAAGAAACTGGCTCGCTACCTCGCGGGCATCGACCCCGAGTTCGACGACTCGGCCGACCTGGCCCTGGAGCCCACCTTCGGGATGAGTCTCGTGGAGGATCCCAAGGGACAGCAGAAAAAATAAAGCGGGACAGCTGCCCCGCTCAACGATCGGAAAGGGAACGAATATGGCTAAAGAGCTCTTGGAAAAACTTTTTTCTCTGAAGGGCAAGACGGTCCTCGTCACGGGCGGCTACAAGGGGATCGGCCGGGCCATGGCGGAGACCTACGCCGAGGCCGGCGCCAGTGTGGCCCTTGTCGCCCGGAACCTGCTCGGATGCCAGGAGGCGGCAAAGGAGATTTCGGGAAAATATGGTGTCCGGGCGATTGGCATGGCCATGGATGTCAACGACTCCAAGAAGGTGGATGCGGTGGTTCAGGAGGTCGTTTCCGAATTCGGAAGGATCGACATCCTGGTCAACAGCGCAGGGATCCCGGGCAGCGAAAAGCCGGTTCTGAAGATGACCGACGAGGACCTGGACGGCGTCATGAACGTGGATTTCAGAGGGACCTTCCTGGCTTCGAGAGCGGTTGCCCAGGTCATGGTCAAGCAGAAGAGCGGCAAGATCATCAATATCTCCTCCATCCTCGGGAAGATCGCGGCCCGCAACATGGTGGGCTACTGCGCGAGCAAGGCGGCCGTGATCCAGCTCACCCGGGTGATGGCCCTGGAGCTCATGCGGGACAACATCCAGGTGAACGCGCTCTGCCCGGGCTACATCCTGACGGAGTTCAATCGGGACTTCTTCGAGTCCGAGGCCGGCAAGGGCCTCGTCAAGAAGATGATCCCCCTGAACCGGGTGGGGAGCCTCGACGAGTTGAAGTCGACGGCCCTGTACCTGGCCACGTGCCCGCCATTCCTGACAGGGATCGAGCTCTACATCGACGGGGGGCACACGATCGTATGACAGGCCGGCGGCGCGGGGGAGCGTCCCCATCGCCTTGCGTCCGTCTTCAGGCTTCAAGGCTGTGAAGATCGGAAGAGCAGAAGTGAGGAAGAGCGGACAGGATAAGAAAAGAATCCTTCATCCACTCCGATCTTCCGCTCTTCATAACTTCCTGACTTCATAATCATTGATGGGTGCCTCGCAGCGCGGGGAAATCGTCGGGTCAGGTAAGGGTAGCCGTGAAACGGGTGGCCTTGAAATATTGCGGGGGATGTGATTGCACCTATGACCGGCTGGAGTACGCGAAGAAGCTCAAGAAGGCGGCGGAAGGCCATATTGAATGGGTGTCCATGGACGACGGGGGATTCGACACAATCCTGATGATTCACGGGTGCCACGTTGCCTGCCCGGAGGAAAACCTGGAGCCCGGCCACCCCTGGCGCATCGTATCGGTCGTCGATGATCGGTTCGCCCCCGAAGAAATAATCCAACAACTCCTTGAAAGAGGTGAGAAATGAAACGGATCGAAACAAAAGAAGATTATGTGAAAAGCCTGAAGGACCAGAAGGTGAAGATCTACTACAACGGCCAGCCGGTGGACGACCGCAGCACCCACCCCGGTTTCGTCCCGCACCTCAACTCGGCGGCAAAGACCTACGAGCTGGCCCTGATGCCGGAATACGAAGACCTGATGACGGCCAAGAGCCACCTGACGGGCAAGAAGATCAGCCGGTTCACCCACATCCACCAGTCCGTAGACGACCTGATCAAGAAGGTGCAGATGCTGCGGCTCATCTCCCACGAGACGGCGAGCTGCTACCAGCGCTGCGTGGGGTTCGACGCCCTCAACGCCCTGTACATGACCACCTACGAGATCGACGAAAAGCACGGGACCTCCTATTTCAAGCGTTTTGAGGAGTACCTGAAGAAGATCCAGGCAGAGAACTTCATGCTCGTGGGCGGCATGACGGACCCCAAGGGCGACCGCTCCAAGCGCCCCAGCGAGCAGGCCGATCCGGATCTGTTCACACGGGTCGTCGAGAAGAGAAAAGACGGCGTCGTCATCAGCGGCGCCAAGGCGCACCAGACGGGGGCCGTGAACAGCCACGAGATCATGATCCTGCCCACGCAGGCCATGGGGCCCGGCGACGAGGCCTATGCCATCGTGGCCGCCATCCCGCTCGACGCTCCCGGCATCACGCTCATCTTCGGCCGGCAGACCAACGAGGAGCGGAAGGTCGAGGCGAGCATCGACGCGGGCAACGTGGATTTCGGCATGGTCGGTGGCGAGGCCCTGGTCGTCTTCGAGGATGTCTTCGTCCCCTGGGAGCGGGTCTTCATGTGCGGCGAGGCGGATTTCTGCGGGACTCTCGTCGAGCGCTTCGCGACCCTGCACCGCCAGAACTACGGCGGCTGCAAGGGCGGGATCGCCGACATCATCGTGGGTGCCTCGGCCCTGGCGGCGCAGTACCAGGGGACGCTCAATGCCTCCCACGTCAAGGACAAGCTTGTCGAGATGACGCACCTGGCCGAGACGGTCTATTCCGGCTCCGTGGCCTGCTCGGCCATGGGCTCCAAGACGAAGAGCGGCGCCTACTATCCCGATCCGCTGCTGGCCAACTGCACGAAGCACAACATCACGCGGCACATCTACGAGATCTCGCGGCTGGCCCACGACGTGGCCGGGGGCATCCTGGCGACGCTGCCCTTTGCCAAGGACCTCCAGAGCTCCGAGATCGGCAAGTACGTGGAGAAGTACATGAAGGGGGTGGCCGGCGTGTCCACGGAGACCCGGATGAAGATCCTGCGGCTGCTGGAGAACATGACGGGCGGTACGGCCCTGGTGGAATCCATGCACGGCGCGGGCTCTCCCCAGAGCCAGCGGGTCATGTACCAGCGGCTGGGCAAGCTCCCCGAGAAGATGAAAATGGCCAAGAAGCTGGCAAAGATCGCAGAGTAAAGAAGGGCAGGGGCTGCCGGCCGAGACGAGGCCGGCAGCCTCGCTTCACTGCAAACGATGAAAACAGTTGACATCGTTTCCGTAAGGAAGTATGGGGTTAGAAACCCTTTTTTTTTAAGCAATAGATATTCAGAAAAAAAGTAGAGTGAGCGCTCAGTCACTCAATGGAAAGGGGGGGTGAGTCGAATTCGCAGTCGGGGTCCCATCGGCCGGCGGTTTGCCTTGCTCATATAAACCATTACCGACCCGTCCAGGAAAGGAACAGGGGAGGGGGACTTGCCTTCATCAGTGATCGAGTCGGCGCGGATGGGAGAAGGAAGGAAAACGTAATACGAGTCAGTCAATCGCATTGCGAAGGAGGGTTGTTAATGAACGATACAGCTAAAAAAGCCTGGGGATACCGGTATGTAATCCTCTTTATCGTCTGGTTGTTGTACCTGATCAACTATTTTGACCGCATCAGCGTCCTCACCTGTCTTCCTTATATTCAGAAGGACATGGGCCTCAACGCCGTAGAGATCGGCTGGCTCGGATCGATCTTTTTCTTCGGGTATGCAGCCGCCCAGTTCACGTCGGGGTTCCTGGCCGACAAGTGGGGCCCCAAGAAGACCATGAACATCGCCATCTGGGTCTTCACGCTGGTCACCTTTATCACCGGCTACGTGCGGACCTTCTGGCAGTTCATCTTCCTGCGCCTCGGCCTGGCCCTGGGCGAGGGGCACCACTACGTGCCCGCCGTCCGCGCCATCGCCAACTTTTTCCCTTCTGCTGAGCGCGGACGGGCCAATGCGGCCCTCGCCACCACGTGGGCCGTGGCGCCCGCCATCGTGCCCCTCATGGTGACCTGGATGATGGCGGACTGGTTCGACGGTGCCTGGCGCCCCGTGTTCTTCGTGCTCGCCGTCCCGGGTCTCATCGGGATCTTCCTGCTCTGGAAGTACATCCAGGATTCCCCCCGCGAGTCGCTCGAGAAGGGCATGATGACCAAGGACGAGCACGACATGATCGTTGCCTCCATCGGCCATGACTCCGCGGTGACGGGCAAGAAGTACAGCGCGAAGATCTTCACGACGGACGTCCAGTTCTACCTCTACGCGATCAGCTGGTTCATCATGCTCATGATCTACTGGGGCATGACGACCTGGATCAGCACGTTCCTGGTCAAGATGCACGGCCTCAACCTCAAGACGATGGGATTCTTTGCCTCCATGCCCTACGTCACCGCCTTCGTCGCCATGTACCTGGGCGGCTGGGTGGCGGACAAGGTCTTCCAGGGCCGTCCCAAGATGGTCACCATCATCGGCTTCCTGGGCTGCATCCCCGTCCTCTACTTCATCGGCCAGTCCCCCAAGGGTGACACGAACCAGCTCCTGTTCTGGCTCATGATGGGCGGTTTCTTCATCAACCTGCCCTGGGGCGTCATGCAGGCCTTCCCGGCCATGCGCTACCCCAAGGAGGTCGTGGGCCGCGCCATGGGGCTCGCCAACGGCGCGGGTCAGTTCGGGGCCTTCATCTCCCCCATGATCGCAGGCTACCTGGTTGTCACGCTGCAGGATGGCTCCTTCAACTTTGCCAACGTGTTCATCTTCTGGTCGATCCTCGCGGCCGTCGGGGCATGCTGCGTGTTCTTCCTGAAGGAGAAAACCGAGGTCGACCACGTGTCCTTTGAACAGTAACAGAAACGATTCGATCAAGACCTATGCGGGGTGGGACGGCTCTGCCTGTCCCACCCCTTCTTTCCTATCAAAAAGCAATGAGGAGGTTCCTTCCATGGAAAAACTGAAAGAGGGCCCGCTGGCGGGCTTGAAGGTGCTGGATTTCACCTGGGTGCTGGCGGGGCCGCACGCGACGAAGACGCTGGCCGACCTGGGCGCCAGGGTCATCAAGGTCGAGCAGTACAAGGCCGGCGCCAACGAGCGGTGGCTGCCCCTGCGCATCACCAAGAACGACGTCACGCAGAGCTCCTACACGATCACCGTGAACCGGGGAAAGCGAAGCGTCTGCATCAACATGAAGACCCCCAAGGGGATGAAGCTGATCCACGAGCTGGTCAAGAAATGCGACGTCCTGATCGAGAACTTCGCGCCCGGCGTCATGGACCGGCTGAAGCTCGACTATGAATCCGTCAAGAAGCTCAACAAGAGCATCATCTACTGCTCGATCTCCTGCTTCGGCCACTGGGGGCCCTACAGCCACAAGCCGGGCTACGACATGATCGCCCAGGGCGCCAGCGGCTGGACGGGCCAGAGCGAACCGCCGATCATCGCCCCCGTCTCCATCGGCGACACGACGGCCTCCATGCACGCCTGCACGGCCATCCTGGCCGCGCTGCACCACAGGACGAAGACGGGCGTGGGGCAGAACATCGACATCTCCATGATGGACTGCCTGTTCTCGCTGCACGAGAACACGCTGCCGTGGTTCATGATCAGCGAGGCGGCCGGCAACCCGATCAAGCCGGCCAAGATCGGCCAGAAGCACCCCGGCTACGCCCCCTACGGCATCTACAAGGGCAAGGACGGCTTCATCTGCATCGCCTGCCTCACGGAGGCGCGCTGGATGCCGCTGGTGGAGCTCATGGGCGAGAAATACGCCTGGTTGAAGACGGACCCCCGCGCGGCGACGGTCTCGACGCGCTGCTCGACGGACAACGCCCCCATGATCCACGAGGCACTGGAGGAGTGGGTAATGTCGCTCTCGTCGGTGGATGAGGCCGAGCGACTGCTGGAAAAGGCGGAGGTGCCCTGCCTGCGCGTGCGCGACATCATCGAGCTGGCCACGGTGGACCCGCAGATCAAGGCCCGCGAGATGATCGTCACCGTCGATCAGCCCTTCCTGGGGCCCATGAAGATGTACGGCAGCCCGCTGAAGTTCTCCGAAACGCCTTCGGGGATCCGGGGGGCCGGTCCGCTGCTGGGCCAGCACAACGACGAAGTGCTCACGGATGTCCTCGGGCTGAACAAAGAGGAAATCAAGGCCCTCTACGGGGAGGACGTGCTCTACCACGAACCCGCCGTGGATCGTCTCAAGAAAGAAGAGAACGCCCTGTCGCACCAGGGATGAGAATGCGACGTCTACAGGCAACGGAGTAAACGCAAAGAGGCCCCGCACAAGCGAGGCCTCTTTCTTATTTTCTTTACCTTGTTCCTGGACCCTGTCCCCTGCTCAAGTCTTTCGGTAGTATTTCTCCGCCATGTAGGAGCTTCTCACGAAGGGGCCCGACGCGGCGTCCCGGAATCCCAGGCGAAGGGCATCCAGCCGGTATTTCTCGAAGATTTCCGGATTCACGTATTCCACGACGGGATGGTGGCACGCAGAGGGGCTGAGATACTGCCCGATGGTGATCACGTCGCACGAGGCCGAGCGGAGGTCCACCATGACCTCGAGGACTTCTTCGCGCGTCTCCCCGAGCCCGACCATGAGCCCCGACTTGGTGTTGAGCGAGGGGTTCATCGCCTTGGCCTCCCGGAGCAATTCGATGGAGCGGCCGTAGGCGGCCTGGGGGCGGACGGACGCATAGAGCCTGGGGACCGTCTCGACGTTGTGGTTCAGGACCTCCGGCGCGGCGTCGACGACGGCCTTCAGGGCGGGGCGCGACCCCTGGAAGTCGGGGATGAGCACCTCGATGCCCACGCCCGGGCACTCCCGGCGCATCATCTCGATGACCCGGGCGAAATGCCCTGCGCCCCCGTCGGGAAGATCATCCCGCGTCACGGAGGTGACGACGACAAACCGCAGGCCCAGGCGCTTCACTTCCTCGGCGAGGCGCAGGGGCTCGTTGGCGTCCAGCGCAGACGGGCTCCCCGAATCGACGGCGCAGAACCGGCAGTTGCGGGTGCAGACATTCCCCATGATGAGGAATGTGGCCACCCCCTTGGAGAAGCACTCGCCCTGGTTGGGGCAGCAGGCCTCCTGGCAGATGGTGTGGAGACTGTTCTGCTCCAGGTTTCCCTCCATCGCCTGCACGGCGGCCCCAACGGGGAGCCTTTTTCGGAGCCAATCGGGTTTTGCCGGAATCATCTCGCTTCGTTCTCCTTATCGTTGGCCTGCCGCAAGGGCGGCAGGTATTCGGACTCGAAGTGTTTTCTCGACAGGACGGCGGCTACCGGCTTTCCCGAAACCTCGGGCCAGTGCCGGGTGAAGCCCTTGCGGACCTCGCCGGTGTCGACGGTGCGACCCTCCGGGACAAGTCTCTCCAGGGCCGTCACCCCCCGGTCGGCGATACCGCAGGGGATGAAGAGGGAGTAGATGCCCGCATTGTCCCGGACATTGAAGGAGAATCCGTGGAGTGTCACCCGGTTGCGGACCTCGATACCGAGGGCGGCCACCTTGTCGTTTCCCACCCAGACGCCTGTCCTGTGGCGGACCCTCTCGCCTGCGACGCCATAATCGGCCAGGACCCGGATGAGGGTCTCCTCGATGCTTCGGACGAAGGCATGGATGTCCATGCCGAAGCCTTCGAGGTCGACGATGAAATAGCCCACGAGCTGCCCCGGGTAGTGGCAGGTGATCTTGCCGCCCCGGTTGACGTGACGGACGGGGATGCCCTGCCGCTCGAGTTCCTCGACGGGTACGAGCAAGTCCTCCGCCTCGGCGCTCCGCCCGAAGGTGATGACGGGGTCGTGCTCCAGCAGCAGGATCACATCTCCGATCCGGCCTTCCCGGCGCGCGGCGTGGCAGCGCTCCTGGAGCTGAAGGGCTTCGTCGTAGGGGATCTTGCCGAGGGTGACAACCATCATGCGCGTCTGAACCGCCTTCAGGGAATCTCCGGACTGTCTCATCCTTCCCGCATGGCCGGTCAGAGACTTTCGTGCCCTGACGGGGCAGGCCGGAAGGACCGGATAGGCCGAAGGTTGCCGGGGACAGAGAGGGAAGGCGGGGCGTTGGCCCCGCCTTCCCGGAGGGAGGTAGAATCCTTACGGATCTACTCGAATTTGTCGGGTTTCTTGAAGCCGAGGCGCGTCCAGTACTTCTCGGGCATCACCTGGGGGTTCTTGTAGAAGACCCAGGCGCAGGGCTTCTTCTCATCGGGGTTGTATTCCGTCACCCAGAGGGGCCAGCCGCCCCACTCGATCATCAGGATCTCGTTCATGGCGCAGTGCAGGCAGTAGTAGGGCACGCCGGCCTGGCTCCAGCTCCAGGGGTAGGCCTTGGAGGTCTTTCCCCAGTTGTAGGGGGGGCCGTAGCGCGACGGGGTCCCGTCGACGGGGTCGCCCCGGCGGGTCCTGCCGCCGCTGCCGCACGGGTCGCAGCCCAGCACGATCTTGTCGTCGTCCTCGGTGAAGTCGAGCTCGCCCATCTGCCGCGGGCCGCACCGGTGGGCGCGGAAAACCTCGGCGTTGAGCCAGATCCGCTCCATGGGCGACATCTTGCGAAGTCCGCTCCAGGTCCGGCGCATCATCCAGGTGCTCTGGGTGTCGCGAAGAAGCTGGTACATGGCCTCTTCGCCGAATTTCTTGGCGACCTTGTCGAGCATGTCCGACGTCCAGTCGGCATAGAGGTCGTGAAGGCCCTTGCTCTCGATGATGATGTAATCGGCCAGTTCCTTGGCCAGCTCGGTCTTGCCCTCGTCGATGC
This sequence comes from Syntrophaceae bacterium UBA5744, assembly GCA_002419215.1. Lineage (GTDB taxonomy): Bacteria > Desulfobacterota > Syntrophia > Syntrophales > UBA2192 > UBA2192. Next base: position 6,890 of record DIFQ01000096.1, on the reverse strand, counting down.
AGCGCTTCACCATGTCGGGCGTGGGCACGCCGAGGTCCTTCAAATCGTCCATGCGGATTTTTCTTCTGATCTTGTCCCACTTTTCGTATTTCAGCATAGCGTTCACCTCTCTTGTTCTGTTTACTTGCCGTTCTTTTTAAGTTCTTCGGGCAGCCTGTCCACTTCCGGTGCGTGGTAGAGGACATTCTCGCCATAAAGGGCCTTGACGTCGGCTTCGGCCATGCCGATTTCCTTCGTCAGGACTTCCGCGTTGTGTTCGCCGACAAACGGTGCATAGCCCCTGGGGCCGGCCGGCGTCTCGGAGAACTTCAGGGGGCTGCCGTAGTGCCGCATGGGGCCGAGGAAGGGCTGGTACATCTCGACCATCATCTCGCGGGCCTTGATCTGGGGATCGCTGTCAGCCAGTTCCTTGAGGGTCCGGCAGCGGATGCAGGGCACTCCCGCCTCATCGAGCATCTTCTCGCATTCCGCCACGGAAGGCAGGGACATGACCCATTTCGAGAGCTGCTCGTGGATGTAGGGCGCATTGTCGACGGAGCAGCGCGTGGAGACGTCCTTCGCCCTGGGATCGGTCAGCAGGAATTCGAACTCCTTGCCCATCAGCTTCACCAGGGGCTGCCAGCGGGGCTCGGTGAGGCAGGCGATCGCCATGATGCCGTCTTTCCCCTCGTAGAGCCCGTAAGGGGCGTAACCGGGGTGCTGACCGCCGATCTTCGGGATATCCAGTTCACTGCCGGTCTGGCCGGCGGCAGTGCTGATCAGGTACCAGGGCAGGGTGTTCTCGTGGAGCGAGAACAGGCAGTCCATCATGGAGATGTCGATGTTCTGGCCCTGACCCGTCATCTTCCGGTGGTAGAGCGCGGCGTTGATTGCCGTGGTGGCGTGAATCGCGGCCACGGTGTCGCCGATCGACATGGGGGCGATGATCGCGGGCTTGCTCTGGTTGGACCAGCCGCTGGCGCCCTGGGCGATCATGTCATAGCCCGGCCGGTCCCAGTAGGGACCCCAGTGGCCGAAGGACGAGATCGAGCAGTAGACGATGTCGGGCTTGATCTTCCTGACCTGGTCATAGTCGAGCTTCAGCTTGCCCATGACGTCGGGGGCGAAGTTTTCGATGAGGACGTCGCTCTTCTTGATGAGCTTGTGGATGATCTCCATCCCCTTGGGGCTCTTCATGTTGACGCAGATGCTGCGTTTTCCGCGGTTGACGTTGATCGTGTAGGAGCTCTGCGTGACGCCGTTTTTCTCGATGCGCTTGGGAAGCCACCGCTCGTTGGCGCCGGCCTTGTACTGCTCCACCTTGATGACATTGGCGCCCAGGTCGGCCAGCGTCTTTGCCGCGTGGGGCCCCGCCAGAACCCACGTGAAATCCAGTACCGTTACGCCCGTCAGCGGACCCGGTTTGAGGTTACTCATAAATCCTCCCTTTTCTCTCGTTGTATGGTTATCCTCGACGGTCTGCTGCTGCAAGACCGGTGTGAGGGGACTCCCCTTGTCCGGAGTCGCGACCCTGGGGCCTGTTTCGCCCCGGGAGATGCTGCAGCGGCATCACTTCGATTTTTTCTTTGCCCTCTCGTCGTACAAAATCCCGCCCACAAAGGCGGCCACTTCGCCCGTGATCCCGGCGCACTTCTCGATGCCGCCGCCGGCGAAATAGGCGTCGGCCTTCACCGGGTCGGCCAGGTCGGTCTGCGTCAGCTCGCGGCAGTTGACCGTGCTGAAGCGGCCCTGGAAATGCTTTACGAGCTTCCGGGCGGGCCGGATGCCGTCGATGATCCCTTCCATGCCGTCCCCCATGCCCCGGCGGCCGAAAGCCACGCCCAGGACCATGAGCCCGCCGATCAGGGCGCCGCAGTTGTTGCCCGTCATGGACATCCCGGCGGCGAAGGGGCTCGCGGCCATGAAGAGGGGAGCGTTGTCCTCCTCGAATACGTCGAGAAAACACTGCACGACGGCCTGGGAGCAGCCGTGACAGTTGAAGTCGTAGTCATAGGCCCTTTTCCGGACTGCCTCGACAAATTCATCCTTGCTGCCGTATCGGTCGAGCTTGCTGAGATCCACGGGATGTCTCGCTTGCGGGTTCTGCCTTCCTCCCGGTTATCCCGTATTTTCCGCCGGGGCTTCCCCCGGCGGAAAATACGGGAAGGAGAGAGGTAGGTCAGGTGTTATCCTACAGGCCCAGCTCCTGGGCCACGATTTCGCGCTGATAGTTTGGGTTGCCGAAGGCGTATTCGCCTGTCTTGGCGCGCCTCGAGTAAATGGGCATGGCGTGCTCGACGATGTAGCCCGTCCCGCCGAAGATCTGGTGGCCGATGAGGGCCACCTTCTTGTAGGCCTCGCTCACCCAGGTCTTGGCCACGGCGGCGAATTTGCGCGCTTCGGGCATCCCCTGGTCGATCATCCAGGCCGCCTTGTAGGTGATGTAGATGCTCTGCTCGGTGGCCATCTTCATGTTGGCGCACAGGTGCTGCACGGCCTGGAACGTGCCGATGGCCTTGCCGAACTGCACGCGCTCCTTCGCGTAGGCGACGGCCAGTTCCATCACTTTGTTGGAGCCGCCGAGCATCTCGGCGCACTTGGCCACGGCGGCGATCTGGAGCGTCTTCTCGATGACGGCAAATCCCTTGCCGGGCTCGCCCAGCAGGTTGGCCTTGGGCACCTTGACCTTTTTGAAGACCACCTCGCACTGCTTGTCGCCGGCCACGGTCTTGAGAAGCGTCATCGCGATACCCGGGGACTTGGAGTCCACGAGGAAAAGGGAGATCCCGTCGCGGTCGGCGTCCTTGCCGGCGGTGCGGGCCGCCACGATCATCCAGTCGGCGACGTTTGCGTCGGGCACGAAGAGCTTGATCCCGTCGATCACGTAGCTGTCGCCTTCCGCCTTGGCCTTGACGGTGATGAGCGAGGGATTGTACTGCGTCGTTGCCGGTTCGGTGAGGGCGAGCGTCATCCGCAGGCTGCCCTCGGCGATCTTGGGCAGGAACTCCTGCTTCTGGGCCTCGCTGCCGGCCGTGAGAATCGTGCAGCCGCCCAGGATGACGGTGGAGAAGTAGGGGCCGGGCAGCGCCGCGTAGCCCATCTCCTCCATCAGGGTCACCATGTCGAGCATGCTGCCGCCGATTCCGCCGTACTCTTCGGGGAACAGGATCCCCATCCAACCGAGCTCGGCCATGCCATTCCAGAGCGCCGGCGTGTAGCCTTTCTCTTCCTTTTCCATCTCGAGGTACCATTCCACGTTCGGGCAGGCGCCGGCAAGGAACCTGCGCGCCGCCTCCTTGAGCATTTTCTGGTCGTCGGTATATGTAAAGTCCATGAGACAAACCTCCTGATGTCGGGTTATCGTTGACTCAGCCCCTGGGGAGACCCAGGCCGCGGGTTGCGATGACGGTGCGTCCGACCTCGCTGGTGCCGGCGCCGATCGTGGTCATGAAGGAGTGCAGGAACTCCCATTCGATGCGGCCCTTGAGGGGCGCGTACTTGGAGCCTTCCTCGAGCTGGCAGTACTGGTCGAGCAGCTGCATCGCGTTGTCCACCATCCGCTGCTCCATCTCGGAGACGACGACCTTCGTGATCTCGGGCTCGCAGGTCATGGTCTGGTGGTTCCACTCCATCCACCGGGCGTGGTCGGAGAGCAGCTGGGTCGCCTCGATCTCCACGGCGATCTGGGCGATCTTCTGGCGGACCATGGGGTCCTCGGCCAGGGGCTTGCCCAGGTAGGTCGTCTTCTTCGCGTAGTCGACGAGCATGTTCAGGTAGGGGTAGTAGCGCGAGGGCGTGAAGACGTAGTTGCGCTCCGACATGAGGGCCTCCATCATGTAGTAGAAGCCTTTGTTGACCTCGCCCACGAGCCGGTTCTTGGGGACCTTCACGTCGTCGTAGAAGACCTCGTTGGTCCGCTCGCCCGACATGGTGATCATGGGACGGATCGTGATCCCGGGTGCCCGCTGGTCGACGATGAAGAGGCTGATCCCCTTGTAGGGGGATGCCTTCAGGTCCGTCTTGGCGGCGAGCCAGTGGTAGTCGGAGTAGTGGCTCTCCGTGTTGAAGGTCTTCTGGCCGTTGACCAGGTAGTAATCGCCCTGGTCGATGGCCGTCATCTTCATGTTGGCCAGGTCCGAGCCCGCCTCGGGCTCCGTGTAGCCCAGGCCGAACTCGATCTCGCCCCGGACGATGCGGGGGATGAATTCCTTCTTCATCGCGTCGTTGCCGCGGCGCAGGATCGTGTGTCCCACCATGGTGTAGGCCACGTCATTGGGGACGTGGGCGCTCCATCGCTTGCCCAGCTCGTCGATGAGGATGAAGTCGTAAACGGGGGAAAGGCCCTTTCCGCCGTACTCCACGGGCCAGCTCCAGCCGAGCAGCCCCGATTCCCAGAGTTTGTTCCCGAAGGCGCGGCCCTCCTTGTCGAGTCCCAGGTCTTCCCAGTTCTGCCGGGCGATCTCCTCGGTCAGCTCCTTGTCGAGGAAGGCGGCAACTTTCTGCCGGTACGCTTCCTCTTCCTTTGTGTATCCGAAATCCCAAGCCATGTGTGTTACCTCCTCTCAGGGTTCCCTTCGTTGCTGCCGGCGCCGGGTTCCCGATCCTGTCGGGCGGCTCGGCAAGGATTACGTGTTCACTCCGTGATCTTGCACCGTTCTTTCCTTCGTGGGGGGCGCGACGCGCCTCAGGGCATGTGGATGGCCCCTCCGGAGATGGCCATGGCCGCTTCCATGACGGCCTCCGACACTGTGGGGTGCGGGTGGATCGCGCCGGCCAGCTCCTCGGCGGTCATCTCCATCGTCATGCCCAGCACCGCCTCGGCGATCAGGTCCGTGGCGTGGGGGCCGATGATGTGGACGCCCAGCACCTCGCCGAACTTCTTGTCCGAGATGACCTTGACCATCCCTTCCACCTCGTTGAGGACCAGGGCCTTGCCGTTGCCACGGAAGGGGAAACGGCCGATCTGGATCTCCCCGCGCTCCTTTGCCTGCTCCTCCGTGAGGCCGACGCAGGCCACCTCGGGGGTCGTGTAAATGCAGGCGGGAACGGCCTTGTAGTTCATGACTTCCTTGTGCCCAAGGGCGTTGCGGACAGCGCACTCGCCCTCGGCCGAAGCCAGGTGGGCAAGCATGATGCCTCCGATGACGTCGCCCGCGGCGTAGACGCCGGGGACGTTCGTTTCCATGGTTTCGTTGACAAGGATGGCGCCTCGTTCGTGTTTGATCCCCACCTTGTCGACGTTGAGAAGCGAGAAGTCGGGCTTGCGCCCGACGGTGAGGAAGACCTTTTCGGCCGTGACCGCCTCGGTCTTGTCGCCGAGGACATAGGTGACGGTGTTTTCCGTCTTCTTGTGGACGACGCTCTTCACGGACGCGCCGGTGACGATCTTGACGCCGGAGGCCGCGATCTGCTTCTGAAGCGCCGCTGCGATCTCCTTGTCCACGCCGGGGACGAGGTTCGGGAGCATCTCGATGATGGTGACTTCCGTGCCCATGCCGATCAGGAACTGGGCGAACTCCACCCCGATCACGCCGCCGCCGATGACGACGACGCTCCTCGGAAGGGATTTCATGGCCAGGACCTGGTTGGAGTCCATGACGTCCGGGCCGTCGATCCCCTCGATGGGGATCCTGCCGGGCTTCGAGCCCGAGGCGATGAGGATCCTGTCGCCCTGGATTTTTTCGCCCGTCTCGCCGACCTGGACGGTCTTCGGATCGACGAAGGACGCCGTTCCCTGGATGACCTTTACCTTCTTGGCCTTCAGCAGGGCGCCGACGCCGCGGGTGAGCTGGGCCACGACCGTGTTCTTGCGGGCCATGACGGCGCCGAAGTCCACTTCATAGCCCTTGCACCGGATGCCGAACACTTCCGATTCTTTCATCGTCCGGACTACATTTGCCGACTGCAGGAGCGCCTTGGTGGGGATGCAGCCCCAGTTGAGGCACGTACCCCCCAGGGCGTCTCTTTCTATGAGCGTCACCTCGGCGCCCATGCGGGCCGCACGGATCGCGGCCGGATATCCCCCTACGCCGCCGCCGATGATGGTGATTCGGGTCTTGTCTGCCATGAATGGTCTCCTCTATCGAATTTTCTCATCCGCCCCGGCGGAGGACCGGCCGGCCTCTCCGCTCGAGGGGGATTCACGGTGCGTGTCAACCCAGGATCAGGACCGGTTCCTCGATAAAGGCTTTCAGCGTCTGCATGAATTTGCCCGCTTCGGCCCCGTCGATGGTCCGGTGATCGTAGGAGAGGTTGACATTCATCATGGGCCGGATGACGATCTGCCCCTTCACCACGACGGGCTTGTCGATGATGGCGGCCACGCCCAGGATTGCGTTTTCCGGCTGGTTGATGATGGCCGTGAACTGTTCGATTCCGAACATGCCCATGGCCGAGAGCGTGAAGGTGCTCCCCTTGATGTCGTCGGGCAGGAAGCTGTTGGTCTTGCCCTTCTTGATGAGAGCCGTGCGGTCCAGGGCGATCTGCCCGAGGCTCTTGGTGTTGATGCTCTTGATGACGGGGACGATGAGCCCCTCGTCGAGGGCCATGGCCATACCCATGTGGACCTCGGGGAGGTACAGGACGCCCTTGTCGGTCCAGCGCGTGTTGATGACGGGATGCTCGCGCAGGGCCGCACCGGTGATCTTCATCATCAGGTCCGTGATGGTCAGGCGCACGCCGTACTTCTTCTCGACGAACGGCAGGAGCTCTTCGCGGTACGCCTGGAGCCGGGACGCATCAACGGTGTTGCTCATGTAGGTCTGGGCCGATTCGACCTTGCTCTGGAGCATCTTTTTCGCGATGGTGCGCCTCATGCCGCTGAACGGCACGAGCTTCTCTTCGGCTGCGGGTGCGGCGGGGGCCGGGGCGGCAGCCGCGGGCTTCCGGATGCCGGCAGCCTTTGCCTTGTC
>DIFQ01000046.1 GCA_002419215.1 Syntrophaceae bacterium UBA5744 | reverse complement strand
GGATGACTTCCCGTTCAACGATCACCTTCTGCTGCTCCGTGGACTTCAGGTTTCCCGCATCGGCCGCTCTTTTCCGCAGTTTCTGGACGGTATCCATGACATCGGCCTGCTGTTCCAGAAAGGCGTCACCCACCTTCTGGGTCCAGTCCAGCTTCTGGCTCATCATGGAGAGGACATCGGGGAAAGGAACGAGGGCCTTCACGCTGGCATCCCAGGGCTGCTTACTCAAGGCATTGTTCAATGCTTCGCCCTTGAGGTCCTTGTTCTGCTTGGCCCAGCGGTCCGCCGCCACCACTTCCAGGGGATAGGTCGAGGCGATGAAGACCTGGGCAAGGAGCGAATCCGGGTACAGCGCGATGGGCGCCAGCACCTGGTCCAACTCTTCCTGGGAGAACCTCTTCGCAGTGGCCTTGCCCTCCTGGGCAAAGACCGGAGACGGGATCGCCATCAGAAGGACCAGGAACCCGATCAGTATATTCCGGAAGGATTTCAATGTGTTCATATTCATTCCCCGTTGGACTTCAATAGCCCGGTCTCGGAAATCCCGCCGGGCAGGCACGACAAAACCTGCCGCAACCAAACGGGAGACGCCCGCAGAAAAATACACTTTGATATCTTTAACGTTTCACGGAGCGTTTGGTTTACCTGGACAAATGGTTTTCAATCGCGCAAACGGTGTGGTCGGAACCCTCATTCATACTGCTATGCTGCGGCAACGGGAATACAGGATCAAAGATCGTAAAACAAAAAAGTAGCAGGCCCGCACCTTCCTCTTTATAATGTGCCCATGAAAAAAAAGGAGGCTCCCATGGTCGAAGACTGGCTGGCAAATGCCTATGACGGAATGTCGCGGCGGGAGTTTATCGCCAGGATGGGTGTAGCGGGCGTCGGCCTCGCGGGATTTGCCATGGCGGCAACCCCGGTTGCCGGAAAGGTGGTCTCCACGGCCGCGGAGGGTCTTGCCGTCTCGGACGGCACGGTGCCCTCGGACGGATTCCGGGTCCCCGTCTATGAGACCAGGCCTGCCGCAACGGGGAAATACCCGGTGGTCGTGGTCATTCCCGAAGTCTTCGGGATGCATGAGCACATCCGGGACGTGACGCGCAGGTTCGCGCGGGAGGGGTTCCTGGCCGTCACCTTCGAGCCTTACGCGAGGGAAGGCGGCGTGCTGCATCTGCCCGACCTCGACGCGGTGCGCAAGGTGGTGGACCCCGTTCCCGATGCCCGGGTCATGGCCGACCTGGATGCCATCGTCGCCTGGGCGAAGAAGCATCCCTCTGCGAAGCCCGACCGGATCGGGATGACGGGTTTCTGCCGCGGCGGCATGTACACGCTGCTCTATGCGGCCCGCAGCCCCGAGTTGAAGGCCGCCGTACCCTGGTACGGCCAGCTGAGGCCGGCCCTGACGCCGGGCGTGAGAACGGAAGGGCCTCTCGATGTGGCGGCAAAGATCAGCGCCCCCGTCCTGGGCCTCTACGGAGCCGAGGACCTGGGCATCCCCGTGGCCGATGTCAGGACACTGGAGGCGGCCCTGAAGGCCGCCGGAAGGAAAGCCGAATTCGTGATCTACCCCGGCGCGCCGCACGCCTTCTTCGCGGATTACCGGCCGAGTTACCGGCTCGAGGCCGCGAGGGACGCCTGGGGCCGCTGCATCGCCTGGTTCAACAAATACCTGAAAGGGTAGCGCCGGGTACGTGAGGCCCTTGAGAATCCTCTGTGGCTTGCAGCGGGTGAGTGAGCCCGTTCGGGGTCAACGGGGCAGCCGGCGAAGACCGATCGACGATGAAAGGAGGGGGAAAATGGAACTGGAAGCGGCCGTTAGAGGCAGGAGAAGCATCCGGAAGTTCACCGATAAAGGGATTCCCGAGGTCGTCGTCGAGGAGATCCTCGATGCGGCCCGCTGGTCGCCCTCGTGGGGGAACACCCAGCCCTGGGAGTTTTACGTGCTGACGGGTAGGCTCCTGGCGGAATTCAAGGAAGCCGGCAGGCGAATGCTGGAGGAGGGGTTGCCCTCCCTGCCGGACGTCCCCATGCCCGAGGCCTGGCCTGCGGCGTTGAAAGCGCGCTACGGCGAACTGGGCAAGGGAATGCTGGACATGCTGGGGATCGACCGGGCGGACAAGGATGCCCGCAATCAGCTCTACGCCCGCATGGCGGATCTTTTCGGCGCGCCCTGCCTGGTCGTTACCTGCATCCCCAGGGAGTCGCTTGTCGAGTACGCCATGCTCGACGTGGGGCTTGTCGTGCAGACGATCTGCCTGCTTGCCCACGGGAAGGGCCTCGGCACCTGCATCATGGCCGCCGCAGCGCGCTATCCCGACCGGCTGCGGAAAATCGCTTCCATCCCCGATGACCGGCGAATCGTCGTGGCAATTGCCCTGGGGCACCCCGATCCGGACTATCCCCTCAACTGCTTCGAAAGGAAGCGGGCGGAGCTGAGGGAGATCGTCCACTGGGTCGATTGATCCCGGGAACGTGCGGCGGGCGTCGACGGGAAATCCCGTGCAAAAGGGTGAAACGGGGATGCCGTCTGACCGAGGTCAACTCGTACAATCCCATTCGTGGAGGAGCGGCAATGCCGGAAGAGATAGACACGGTGGGGCAGATCATCGCCCAGGTCGATGAAATCCTGAAAGACAATCCCGTGCCGGCCGGGGAGAAATCCCGGGCGGTCAAGCTCGTCGACGACGACGGGATCAGCATCCTCGTGAGCTGCATGCTCGAAGGCGCCGAACTGAAACATCACTTTCACAAGACGCACGCCGAGACGGAAGTATTCATCCGCGGCACGGGTCAGCTTCTCGTCGGCGACCGATGGGTGGAGGTCAAGGCCGGGAGCCTTCACTACAACCCCGCCAACGCCATCCACGCCATACGCAATACCGGCGCGGAGCCCCTGGTTGTGCTGGTCGTCTTCACGCCGGGGATGAAGGAGACGGACCGGCATTTCACGGAATAGAAAGCCCGGCCCGGGGTCGGAAGATTTTCGTAGGCGGAAATCATGCTCCCGTCGTATTGACTTTGTGCGGTTCCCGGGCGATTCTGGGACAAACAGAGGCATTTCAGCCTGAATGATCGGAAGGAGGTTTCCCATGAAAAGAAAAGCACTGGCACTGTTTCTCGCGTTCTGCATGGTCCTGAGCGCCGTTCCCGCCTTCGCCGGCGAGCCCAAGGACGGGATGGAGGTGGTGGCCGACGTCCTCTTCGTGCGGCCCTTCAGTCTTGCCGCCGCCGTGGTCGGCACGGCGATGTTCTTCGTCGCTCTGCCGTTCTCCATCCCCAGCGGGAGCGTCGAACAATCGGGCAAGCTGCTCGTGTCGGATCCCTTCGAGTACACCTTCGCGCGGCCCCTCGGGGATTTCGACTACAAGGTGGGAACGGCCCGGATGCCGAAGTGAGGCGGGGCGCAGCAAAGCGCGTTACTCCTTCTCCAGCAATTCCCGCAGGGCGGGGCGGATGTAGACGTCTTTGAGGTCGAAGGGCTTCAGGGCCTGCACCAGCGTCCGGATTCGGTCCTTTGCCTTTGCCCGCGAGTCGATGACGATGACGTTTTTCCCCTTGAGCCGGTAGAGCCCCCCGGAGATCGTGACATCGTCCTGCGGGATTTTCTCGTACCGGACTTCGATCCCGAGGCCGTAAGCCAGCGCCTCGAGCTGGTCCAGGGCGATGTGATCGTCCACGTCTGCCTCCGGCAATCCCGGAACGTCTTTCCGCTCGTTCAGCCTTCGATCTTCTCGATTTCGATGTCCTGCCGGAAGAGATCGTCGGCGTACTCGCCGACCTTTTCCGTCATCCTCTTGGAGAGCCAGCCAAACACCGGCGCCGTGGCCAGGCTGATCCAGCGGCCGGCGCTTCGCTGCACGAAGCTCGAGCCGATCCGTGCGCCGATGGCCGTGGCGATCTTCTGCGCCGCCTGCGTGCTGAGCGCCTTGATGATCATCCGCGAGCCCACCTTCTGCACCAGCAGGCGACCTGCCGTCACCCCCAGCGCGCAGGCAAAGACGTAGAGAACGAGCGGGTGGGTCACCTTGTCGAGCTTGCCGTGGTACTTGGCGATCTTGTAGATGAGATCCATCTGGATCCTCGTGATCGCCGCAAGCTCCGGCAGGATCGTCGCCATCCCGAAAGGGCCGGGCATCATCCCCGAGGCGAAGCTCAGCGAAAAGCACTTGTTGGAGGCAACATCCGTCATGTCAAGGGGCGCGCCATCCACCCGGATCTTGTCGGGGTCGGGCGCCAGGCCCATCAACGTCTCGACGAACCATTTCTCGAATCCAAAACCCTCCATGCTCATTCCCGATCCCTCCGTCAGTCGTTGTCGTCTGCCAGTTTCTTTCCCAGCGCCGTCGCCTCTTTCAACAGGGCCTTGTTTGCCTTGATGTCGCCTGCCTCCATGGCGCTGCCGTAGACCATCCCAATGATCTTCGCCCCCACGTAGTGGTAAGCGTCCTGGAAGGTCCGCAGGGCGTTGACGCAGCCCGAATCGAAAGGGTCCTCGCCTCCGTAGGCCATGGCCACGGCGATCCGTTTGCCCTCGAAAGGGTCCTTGCCGTAGGCGGGCAGGGCAAAGCTGCGGTCCATCCAGAGCTTCAGCTGGGCGGACATCGTGAACCAGTAGACGGGGCTTGCGATCACCCATGCGTCGGCTGCGATCATTTTCCGGTAGAGGGGCTGCATATCGTCGCCGATGGAGCACCCCTTGCTCTTCGACTTCTGGCAGGCATAGCAGGCCTTGCAGGGGGCGATGGCGAGCGCGTGGAGAAATACCGTCTCGACGGACGCGCCGGCTGCCCGGGCCCCCCCGGCGATCCTTTCCGCCAAAATGGCGCTGTTGCCCTTTCGCCTGGGGCTTCCGAGAAAGACGAGGACCTTCTTGTTTCTCTTCATGGCGTGTTTCTCCGTGTTGTGGACTCCGGACGGGCCCAGTGTTCCACATCGGCGGGGCAATTGCAACGCCCTTTGCGCGCCTCTTCTCGGTCCGATTCCTTTCTTGCCATAAGGCCCCGATTCGTATAAAACGGATGCGTACGTTGTATCCTTTCTTTTCTGTCGCTCCTTCCGATCCCCTGCGGGTCGTATCCCTGCACCCACCGGTTCCTCCGGCAGCCACCGGGGGTTTTCGGCGATTGCACGCAGCCGTTGCGGCCGGTGTTGCGGACGTTTCCGCGGGGTCCCTGCCGATGAGTCGCGCGCGAGCGGGTCGAGTCGGTTTCTTGCGGTTTTTCTCACAAAAAGGGAGGTCGAGATGAAACGTTCATGGACTGCGTTCGTGCTGACGGTCGTGCTGCTTGCCCTGGGGGGGTGGCACGACCCGTCGGAGGGGCAACAGGGTGCCCCCGAGGCCCGCAAGTACATCACGCCCCGGGAGATCCCGATCGACTATGTCAAGCGGGAACAGCAGGCCCCGGCGCTGATCCGGGAGAAGCTGGCGGTTCTGCGGCGGGGTATCGCGGTGAACAAGCGCAGGTTCACCGTGGGGTACACGGCTGCGCTCGATTTCGATCTGAAGGTCATCGCGGGCCTGACGGTGCCCCCGAACCTCGCGGAGCACGTAAAAGAGCAGAACCGGCTGGCGGCCAACTATCTCGTCAAGCTGTGGGTCCCGCCGCCCTGCTCGGCAAACGCCGAGAGCTTCGACTGGCGCGCCGCCTTCGGGGCGACCCCGGTGAAGGACCAGGGGCCCTGCGGCAGCTGCTGGGCCTTCGCGTCGCATGGTGCCTTCGAAGGAAGCTGGAGGCTCGTGAATCACGAGATCGTCAACTCCTCCGAGCAGGACACGCTCGACTGCAGCGGCAAGGCCAGCTGCGACGGGGGCTGGTGGGTCTTTCCCTACCTGATCGATCGCGGCTCGGCAACGGAGGCGGATTATCGCTACCGGCATGCCAAGAAGAGCTGCAGGCAGGACGTGGCGCGGCCCTACCGGGCCGAGATGTGGGGATACGTGGAATCGGTGGACGTGGGCAAGCGAAGCCACGTGGACGCGCTTAAGAGAGCCTTGTGCCGCTTCGGCCCCCTGGCCGTCACGGTGAACGCCACGGATGCCTTCCACGCCTACACGGGCGGCGTCTTCGACGAGTTCGCCCCCGGGGAGGTCAACCATGGTGTCGCCCTCATCGGGTGGGACGACAACCGCCAGTCCTGGCTGATCAAGAATTCCTGGGGCGCGGGGTGGGGGGAGACCGGCAGCCATGGCAAGGAGAGGGGCTATATGTGGATCGCCTACGGCTGCAACAAGGTCGGCGCTCACGCGGCCTGGGTGGCCGCGAAACCTAACCGGCCCGCCGGAGCCGAGCCCAACGAGGCGGCTGTGTTCGAGCATCCCAACTACGCCGGGAAGAGCCTCACCTACGAAATCCGGCCGGGGATGTGCCAGCGCATCGAGCCCGAGATCGGCAAGGCCAAAATGAACGACAGGCTCACCTCCGTCCGCGTCGGCAGCGGTGTGGGGGCCATGCTCTTCGAACACCGGAACTACGCGGGGCCGCATCTGCTCCTGAGCGAATCCCGGAACGATCTCCGTCCCCACTATATCAACGACAGAGTTTCCTCGCTCATCGTCTACCCCCGGAGCCTGTCAGGTCCGATCGGGGTGTGGCTGATCGGGTCGAAGTCCGAGTTCTACCCCGTCGGCGAGGCGTGCCGGCGGGCCGACTATCCTCGGCTGGTCTACAGCGACAATGCCGGCAAACTCTACATCTCCGGTCCCATGGAGGTGACGGTTTACGAACACCCCGATTTCAAGGGAGCCTCTGCGGTTTTCACGGCGGGTGACACGGGCAGCCACTACGACCTGCCGGGCAACCTGAGCCGGAAGGTCTCCTCCCTGAGGGTCAAGTGGGTGGGCGGCACGCGTCCCGTGCGATGAGCGGCCAAAATGCGCGGAGCCGTCACGGCGGCGTCGACCGGATCTCGACGCGGATGGAGAGGGTCTTCAGGGGGGGCACTCCCGTCTCCCAGACCCGCTTGTAGTGGAACTCGATTGCGGCGCTACCGCCGGCAAAGGCCCTGAAGCGAAAGACCCGGGTTACCGGTCCCCCGATGACAGGGGCCTCCGTCCCGCGTTCCTGCAATTCCCCCCGCGGCTCCAGGAGCCCGGGGTCGCCGCGGACGAGGCGCCACGAGTACCCGGTTCCGGGGATGCCTTCCAGCTTCACGTCGAGGATGTCCCCCCGGTTCATCGTGAACGTCCTGCCGTTGTCGCGTTCGGTGGCGGTCATGGTGTTTTCGCCGGCGCCCGGTTGTTGGGGATTCGCGGAATCGCAGTGTGTGCAGCCTCCGAAACCGAGGATCAGAAGGATCCCAAGCACCCATGGGAGGGTTTGGTTCGACGGTTGCATGGCCTTCTCCCCAGGGTCTTTTCTTTCACTGTAGCACGATTGTCCGTCTGCGTGGAATACAAGGATGGGATTCTGTCGTCGTCGGTGACAACGGCCTGATGTGCGGCCGGATTCGGGGAGGACGCAAAAAGCACCGCCCGCAACATTTTCATTGCAGGGACGGGGAAACCGTGGTGATAAATACCCTGCGCAGCGATCACAGGCACCGAGAACCCCTATGAACGATCCATCCAGAACCGGGCAGGAACCCATGCAGGAGCTAAACTCCCTCCGGAAGAGGGTTGCGGAGCTCGAACAGGAGGCCGCCCAGTACCGGCAGATGCGGGACAGGTCCCTCGCCGGCGAGGAACGTTTTCGCTCCATCTTCGACAACAGCCTGGACGCCATCCTGCTGACGATGCCCACGGGTGAGATCATTTCGGCAAACCGCGCCGCCCAATCGCTTCTCGGCATGTCGGAGGAGGAGATCTGCCGCGGGGGGCGTGCCGGGATGGTCGTGGAGGACGAGGCCATGGCTGCGGCCATCGAAGCCAGGGAGAAAACGGGGAAGTGGCGGGGGAGCCTGACCTACAGGCGCAAGGACGGATCGACCTTTCCCGTGGAAGTGAGCTCGAATGTCTTCGAGGGGCCGGCCGGCCGCACCATGACAATCCTGATCTTCCGCGACATGAGGGAACAAAGGCGGGCGGAGGAGGGCTTGCGCGAAAGCGAGGAGCGCTTCCGTCTTTTCATGGACAACAGTCCCACCATCGCCTGGATCAAGGACGGGCACGGCCGGTACGTCTACCTGAGCAAGTCCTGCGAGGGCCGATTCGGCGTGCGGTTGGAGGACTGGATCGGCAAAACCGACGCGGAACTCTGGCCGCCCGAGATCGCCGGGAATTTCCGAAAAAACGATCTGGCTGCTCTGGAGGGCGGCAGTCCCGTAGAAGTTGTCGAGCACTACGTCAACGCCGACGGCAGCCGCTCTCACTGGCTGATTTCCAAATTCCCTTTCTGCGCATCCGGAAAGCCCTACGTCGCCGGGATCGGGCTGGACATCACCGAACAAAAGAAAGCGGAGGATGAGCTGAAAAGTTACCGTGAGCAACTCGAGGCCCTGGTAAAGCAGCGGACGCAGGAGCTGGAAAACAAGACTCACATCCTCGAGGAGCTCAATGCGGCCACGAGGGCGCTGTTGCGGCAGCGGGAGGAGGACCGGAAAGAGATGGAGGATCGGTTCGTGGCGAATGTGAAGAACCTGATCCTCCCCTATGCGGAGAAGATGAAGAGGACGCACCTCGATGAGCGGCAGCAGTCCTATCTCGGCATCATGGAAACCCATTTCAACGAGATCATGTCTCCGCTGATGAAAACCATGCAGCAGCGCAACCTCACGCCGACGGAATCCCAGGTGGCATCGCTCATCAAGGACGGCAAGACCACCAAGGAAATCGCCGCAATCATGGGAGTCGCAACCAGTTCCATCGACACGCACAGGAAAAGCATAAGGAGAAAGCTCGGCCTGAACAACATGAAGGCAAACCTCCAGTCACACCTCCAATCCATAGGGATATAGGGATTTTATCTCCCCAATATCTCCCCGATCCTTAACCATTGCCAATAATATGTTTTTGTAATCTCATGCCTGACTACTCACTTTCTTGGAGGTCGGGCAACGGTGAATAAGATTTTCTGTCCTCTCTGCGCCAAGGAAATCAAACCCGTCGAGTACGGGAACGGGTGGCTGTGGATCTGTTGCGGCCAGGTTGCCCATAACGTATCCCGTCTTGAAGAATCAAAAAGAAAACGTGCGGTGGGCGACTCGCAGACCGATGACGTCAAAGCGTGACGCGACTGTGAATCTGCGGCAAAGAGACCCCGAGCCCCTGCGCCGGGGTCTTTTGTCACGGGGCGTACAGAATGTCCGATGACTCCTTGGCCGGCATGGCAGTACGGGGAGGGCAGCAGAAAGCCCCGCCGAATGGACGGGGCTTTCCGATGAAGGGCGACGGAAGGAGGGGGTGTCGTCGGCCCTCCGGGGTTTCACTGGTATTTCGGACTTGACTTCCTGCTTCCGGGAGCCGGCTTACCCTCGCACTCGGGACTCATCTTCCGGGTGTCCGCCTGGACCTTGAGGCTGTTGAAGATGGCGCCGGCCTTGCGCTCCGCTTCCAGCAGCACGGCGTTGCACTGCTCGACGGCGTCGCTTTTTCTCTGCTGGGCGAACTGCTCCGCCTCCTGGCGCGCCGTCCTGACGATTTCCTCGGACTTTTGGACGGCGGTCTGCACGGCGGCGAGCAGACGCTCGTGCTCCTTGTTGAGTTCGCCCAGGGTACGCCCGATGAGGCTGCTCGTGATCATCTCGGCCTCGGCGCGCGTGCTCTGGACGATGGCCTCGGCCCTCGCCATGGCCTCGCCCATGAGGCTGTCGAAGTTCGTTTGGGCTTCCTCGGCGTGCTTCATGTCCCAGTCGGCAGGCTCGAATTTGACGTTCCCGGGCGGCTCGACGGATCTGCCGGGTATGGAAAGGGGGCGCTCGAACTCGGGCGCCGTCCTCGAGGCGGCTGCGGTCAACGAGGCGGCCGCCGCCCTGGCCTCGGCCTCGATCTTCTCGGCCTTTTCCTTGGCGTTGAGGGTGATCTCGTCGGCCATCACCTTTGCCTGCGAAAGCATCAGGGCCGTTTCCCTCCGGGCCTTCTCCTGGGCCTCCCGCTCGGTCTTTCGCCGCAGATCTGCGGCTTCCCGCTCGGCCTTCTGCCGGATTTCATCGGCCTCTTCCTTTGCACGGGCGACGACTTCCCCGGCGGTCTTGCCGGCTTCTTCGAGGGCCTGCCTGTTCCTCTCGGCGTTCTTTTCCGCCTCCTTTTTCGTGGTGAGAGTGGACTTGACGGTCTGTTCGGTGAGTTTCTTCTCCAATTGGGTATTCTGGGTGAGGATCTTGTCGAACTCCGCCGCCACCACCTTGAGGAAGCTTTTCACCTCCTCGGCGTCGATGCCCATCAGGCTCTGCTTGAATTTGCGGTTCTTGATCTCGCGGGGTGTAAAGGTCGTCATGGGTCAGCCTCGTTTCGTTCGGGTCCTGGCCGGTTCCTGTCCGTGTCGGCGGACCAGGGGCGCAATGCGTCTGTGAGGGGATGCGCCCTTAACCTTAGTTCGGTCGCCGGGGACGAATTCTTTAGCGGAATTGCCATCGCCCGGAAGCTCCCAAGAAGACCCTTGACAAGCCGGCCGAACCGTGTTTTTATAAGCGCACTTTATCGACGGAAGCAATCACGATGCCAAGACTCGCGCACAAAAACATTTTCGGTTGGTGGTGGTGGGCCAACATAAGCGCAGGGGTCTGCCCATCGTAAAGGACACAGGCACAGGGTAACAAGCCGAAAACAAAGCCATGGGTGGATCACATACCGCCCATGGCTTTTTTGCTTTGCAGAGGCCACGGGGCGGAAAGCCCTGTGGCCTTTTTTGCTGCAGCAAGATGAAGGGAATCGGTCGCATGGGAAAATGACCTGGACAAACGTCCGTCAAGAAGCAAAATCCACAAAAGGAGGAGACAGTGTGATGAAGAAGCGGGATGCATTCAGGAAATGGTTCATCGTTTTGGCCGCCGCGGCCGTGCTGATGGGCCCGGCTGCTCTCATGGGGCCTGCGCTCGCCACCGAGGGCGGCGGCGGGGCCTACCCGAACGGGGCCGAGGACTTCATGGCGGGGGCGCTCCCGCCACCGGGGACCTATTTCAAGAATTACGTGGTTTACTACACGGCCTCGAAGTTCAAGGACAACAACGGCAACGACCTTATCCCCGATTTCGAGCTGAAGGCGGCAGCCGACGTGCTGCGGTTCATCCACGTGACGGACTACAAAATCCTCGGGGCCAACTGGGCCGTCCACGCCTTCATCCCGCTTGGCTACCAGGATGTGACGATGGGTGGCCGGGACGATGACCGATTCGGGCTGGGCGACATCATCGTCGACCCGATCATCCTCGGCTGGCACTCCAAAAACTTCCACGTCACGGCGGGCCTCGACATCTACATCCCCGTCGGGAGCTACGACAAGGACCGCCTGGCCAACATCGGGCGCGGCTACTGGACCTTCGAGCCCGTCCTCGGCATGACATACCTGAGCGACGGCGGATTCGAGATCTCGGCCAAGTTCATGTACGACATCAACGTGGAAAACGACGACACGGACTATTTGTCGGGCCAGGAGTTCCACGTCGACTACGTGATCGGCTACCACGTCAACAAGGAATGGACCGTCGGCGTCGGGGGTTACTACTACTACCAGACGACCGAGGATGAGCTCAACGGCAACAAGGTGGGCTCCGACGGGTTCGAGGGCCGGGTCTTCTCCTTCGGCCCGGTCGCGCAGTACAACTACAAGAACATGAGCTTCACGCTGAAATGGCAGCCCGAGTTCGAGGCGAAGAACAAGCCCGAGGGCAACAAGTTCTGGTTCAACTTCGTCTACGCCTTCTGATCTGCAAGGGGCCGCCTGCCGGGGGCGGGCGGCCCCCTCCTTTATCGAAAATCGCTTGAAATCCGCACGGAATTCGTTTAGGGTACGCCGAAAGAAAGGCGCTTTCACGGCTCAGCATGCCATGGAGGACATCCATGGCCGATACGGATCGACGAGAGGCGCCTTTTTTGTGCCCGGCGCGCACCCGCGGCGCCGAAACGGGGCAACGGGGTTTTCAGCGAGTGACACCGGCGAAAAAAGCTCTCGGGCCAACCCTCCTTGTCCTGGCAGGGATCTGCCTGTTTGCAGCCCTTCTTTTCCTCGGCGGCTCTCCCGACCCGAACCCTGTGCGAACATCCGCAAAGGCAGAACCGGCGCATCTTCTCCGGATCACCGGGATCGTCGAAAAGGGGCAGTCGCTCTACGAGATCTTCAAGCGGCACGGCTTTGACCCCCGGGAGCTCTTCCACGTGAAGGAGGCCCTCGCCGGAGTCCACAGCCCCCGCGAGTTCCGCTCCGGGCAGCCCTACGAGATTCACGTGGACCCTGAAAAGCGCCTGCACGCGTTTGTCTACTGGGTCAACGACGACTCGCTCGTGCGCGTCACCCGCGCAGGAGAGGGCTACCAGGCCGAGAAGCTCAATCTCGAGTACGAGAAGAGAATCCTCTGCCTCGAGGGCTCGATCGAGGACAACCTGATCGCCTCCATGGGCGGCGGCCAGCAGAACCTGCTCCTGGCTCTCAACCTGTCGGACATCTTCGCCTGGGATATCGACTTCACGACGGCGCTGCGGAAAGGCGACACGTTCCGGATCCTCGTCGAGGGCCTCTACCGCGAGGGTGAATTCAAAAAGTACGGAGACATCCTCGCCGCGGAATTCGTCAACGACGGCGTGCTTTCCCGCGCGTACCGATTCGAGGTCGACGGCCGGGCCGACTACTACGACGCCGGGGGCCGCTCGCTGCGGAAGGCGTTCCTCAAGGCCCCGCTGAGCTTCCGGCGCGTGAGCTCCGGCTTCTCGAAGTCGAGGCTCCACCCCGTACTCAAAATCCGCAGGGCCCACAACGGCACCGACTACGTGGCGCCGAAGGGGACGCCCGTCTCGGCCATGTCCAACGGTCAGGTCATTTCGGCAGGCTGGCAGGGCGGGTACGGAAAGCTCGTCGTCATCCGCCACCCCAACGGCTACAAGACCTTCTACGGCCACCTCTCGGGGTTTGCAAAAGGGGTGCGGAAAGGTGCGGTCGTCACGCAGGGGCAGCTCATCGGAACCGTTGGCTCCACGGGGATGTCCACGGGGCCGCACCTGCACTTCGAGATGCGGGTCAACGACCGGCCCGTCAATCCCCGCAAGGTCGTGATCCCGCCCGGCGATCCCGTGCCGGAGGCGCTCCTGGCTTCCTACAAGGCCTCCCGGGACGACCTGGCGGGCCGGCTCGCCTCGGTCCCTCCGATGCGCTTCGAGACGGCATCGCGGTAGTTCCCTTCATGGGTCCGTTTGAAAACGATTGCACGCGCATTGAAGCCTGATTCCGCTTCGCGGGGCTTCCCGGCAGGGAAAGAACCTTTCATGATTGCGCACCCTGATACCTGAGGAAGGGGGCTATTCACCCTCACCTCTGTCCTCTCCCCTCAAGGGAGAGGAAGATTAAGGAATAAGGTCTTTCACAGGCGCCCCCGGTCCCCGTAGCTTGCTGCGGGGTAAGCGAGCATAATAACAGCTAACCCATTTCCTTAAGTTTCTAAATTCCCGGCACCTCGATGCGAGGAATTTTAAAAACAAAAGGCCGCCTTCTGACGAGGGCGGCCTTCCGCATTTCGGGCCCCGAGCTTTTACCCCATGAATGAGACGAGAAAAACAGATCTCGCGTGAAAAGACGGAATCTTCTTGTCTCCGACCGGCGACCTCCTCTCTTGCCATTCCGCCGGTTTCACTGCCCCGGCCTGCAGACGTTCTCCACCGTGACCTCTCCCGCTGCGCGCTGCAGGTTCTGCCAGTCCGTCGCGGGGCCGCACATCGCCGGCGTCAGGATGCGGTTTGCCACGGCGTACGGCTGCGCCCCGTCGGGGATGCCCTGCAGGTAGCAGCTCACCGTGTCGAAGAAGCCTCCGTAGGGGCACTGTGCCTTACTGGGCGGCTTGTAGTAGAGGCCCGATTCCCAGACGAAGGCCTCCGTGCCCCTCGGCAGCTCGACGAGCACGCAGGCGTTGGCGGCCGCATCGTAGGCGCCGCCGTAGGGGCAGCGCCGGGGCTCGTAGTAGGCAACGCCCTTGATGAAGAACGTCTTCACGCCGGCCGGGGTGCTGCTCGTTGCCGCGTCGACACGGCAGGCCCTGGCGCTCGCATCGTAGACGGTCCCCTTCCACGGGCAGGGATTTGCGCAGTTGGCCTGCGCCGTGGTGGTGCACAGGGGCGCCGTGTAGAAGGCGTTGCCCCACACGAAGGGAAGCCGATCCGGTGGCGGGCCTCCCAGGAGGCAGCTGGCGCCTTTCAGCGTCCCGCCGTAGGGGCACGTGTACCTGAAGAACTTCCACGAGGCCTTGTAGGCGTACTGTCCGTCGGCAAGCGTCGCCGTCCGGCCTGCCGGCGGGCTTCCCACGTAGCAGTTGAAGCCGTCGAAGAACCCGAAGCCCCCGCAGGGGTTCGGGCAGTCCTTGTGCAGGGTCGACTCGACGCAGGCCGCATCCGACGCGTCATCGCAGGGTTCGTAGTAGCGGATGTAGTCGATGTAGAGCGTGTCGGGGCGCTGCCCCTCGGCCAGCGGCGCCGCCTCCTTCGCCCAGTCGTACTCGGCGATCAGGTTCCAGAAGATCATGTAGAAGGGGTTGCCGAAGATGCGGTTCTCGACGCACTGGCCGTCCTTGTTGACCCGGTGGCCGTCGGGCCGCGTGCTGTCCTTCCAGGTCACGAGGTGACGGTTGTCGAGCCAGTAGCTGAAGGAGTCGTCCTTCTTCCACTCCATGGAGTAGGTGTGGAACTCTTTCGACAGGGAGTACTTGTATTCGTCGGAGTAGACGTGGCGGGCGAAGGTGCCGGGGCCCTGAAGCGAGTGGGCGCTCATGGCGGGCCAGTTTACCCAGTTCTCCAGGAGGTCGTACTCGCGCTCGGGTGTGCGCCAGTCCTGCTGCCACGTCCAGAGGGCGGTCATGTTGCCCTGCGTTGCCGGGATGCGCGCCCGGACCTGGATGCGCCCGCCCTCGCGGAACACGTGGCCGTCGCCGGGCTCGGTCCCCGACGTGCCGTTGACGGCCGCCAGGCCGTGCATGCCGTAAGAGAAGACGTTGCCCGCCTCGTAGGGGCAGGCCTTTGTCAGGTTGGCCTCGTTGTTCGGGCCGTTCGCGGAGATTGCGCGGCCGCAGTCGACTGTGGCGGGCCGGTTNNGCCCCGGGTGCGGCGGGTGGTGATGCGCATCTCGCCGCTGGAGACGGTGACGCTGTTGGGGCTGTAGCGGGTGATGGGGCCCGCGGGGCCCTGGAAGTGGATCTTGTTGACGTGATCCGAAACGAGCCAGGTGCACTTGTCCAGGTTTGCCAGGTGCGGGTAGTGCTTTGTTGTCCACTGCCTCGTGTCGCCGGGGTCGACGTGGAAGGCAAAGGGGGTGACGGTTTCGACTGGCGCATCCGGCGTGCCGTAGCACTGCACGGTTTTCTGCCAGTCCTTTGCGCTGCACCTGCCCGGGTTGGCCGGGTCGCAGGGCGGCCCGTTGAACTCGTCGCTCCACGCCAGGCGCCAGAGGTTGGCGGGCTTTGCCGGGTTGGGGTAGAGGCCTGCGGCGACCGCAGTCCCGTCCCCCGGAAATTCCGGCAGCACGAACACCGGAAGGATGTTCAACCCCGCGAGAAGACAAACAACCGTCATGACGAGACGTAAACAGATCCGCATGGCCATAACCTCCTCCTTGCCGCCGATGAGCGGGATTGCATGCTGCCGGATAGAGGAAAGGCTACCACGGCGCGGCATCCTGTGAAATACGGCGCCGGTCTGATTTTGATCTACGACTTTCGTCGTAACGCGACCGTCCTTCGTCCTTGTCATTTTCACCGATTTATATTATGGATTCAAAGAATTGAGCGAACCGGCCCGGGGGAAAGCCATGGCCCGAAAAATCGCCATCACGAACCAGAAAGGCGGCGTGGGAAAGACCACGACGGCGGTCTGTCTCGCCGCGGCCCTCAGGGCCAGCGGAAAGAAGCCCCTGCTCGTCGATCTCGACAGCCAGGGAAACGCCTCGGCCGCCGTGGGGCTCATCATCGAAAACGACGAACGGACGCTCAAGGACCTCATCCTCGAGAAAGGGCAGGCGGCCGATTACATCGTCGCGACAGGCTGGACCGATATCATCCCCTCCAACAACTCCCTGAAGGACTTGGAGGAGAGGCTCGTGCGAAGGCAGGCCTGGGAGATGTTGAAGACCGTCCTGGAGCCCGTCGAGGCCGCCTATGACTTCATCCTCTTCGACTGCCCGCCGAGCTTCAACGTCTTCACGAAGAACGCCCTGGCGGCCGCAGGCGAAGTCATGATCCCCGTCGATTCGGGGTTCTTCCCGCTCCTGGGGCTCAAGCAGCTGCTCGAGGAGATCGGGTTCGTGAAGCGGAGCCTCAACCCCAAGCTCGAGCTTCTCGGCGTGCTGGCCTGCAAGTACGACCGCCGCAGCTCACTTTCGGAGCAGACCTACGAGACCCTGAAGAGCCACTTCCCCGACAAGCTCTTTCGGACCGTTATCCGCGTCAACGTGGACATCGTGAAGGCCCAGATCGCCCAGCAGAACCTCTTCGAATACAACCCGTCGAGCAAGGGAGCCGAGGACTTCCTCGCCCTGGCGAAGGAGATCATCCATGGCTAAAAAGACTCACGCCGACATCATGGAGAAACTGAGCGCGCTCAGGCCCAGCGAGCCGACCCGGACGAGGGGCAAGGCCGCCCGCAAGCCCGCGGCAAGAAAAATCACGGTGAAGAAAAGCGCCCCTTCGAAAAAGCCGAAGGCGGAGGCACCTCCGAAAAGCCCGAAGCCGGCCGCCCCGCCAACCGTGATGTTCTCATCCCCCGGGTTTTCCGGATTCGGCATCTTCGGGGATGCTTCGAAGATTTGCCGGGGTGTTTATGAGAACTGGTTTCAGATCGTCCAGAACTGCAACCGCATGGTCGCCGAATGCAACCGCATGGCCCTCGACAACCTGACGGCTCTCATGAACCCCGGCAGGTGGGGACGGTTCTGATCCGGGAGCCCGGATGATTCGAACGGACCAGGGCCGCTCCGTCGAACGGGCGGCCCTTTTTCCGGTTCGCAGCCGGCGAACGCCGGCAATCGGGGGAACGAAAAGAGTCGTTGCGAATGATCAGCAGAAGTGGTAAAAAGTAAAGATAAAGAAATTATTCGTACCCGGGAGGGACAATGCCCGACTACTGGATCAAGATCACGGAGCGCGAGGACGAAGACCTGCGCCACCACCACTACCTCATCGCGGCCAAGGATGAACGCGAGGCTCGGAAGCTTGCCCTCAAGTTCATGGAGCGCTTCATCGACGACGACGAAAACCCTGAGAAGATCGACGACGGGTATGCATTCTATAACAATGCCATCCTGGTCAAGCTGGCCGACGTCAAGGAAACGACGAAGGAGCAGTTCAAGGAGTTCCTGCTGAAGACCCACACGATCAACCTGACCTGACAGCCTCCTGGAACGAAAAGGCATAGAACGAAGAAAGCGGCCTGCGGGCCGCTTTCTTTATGAATACCCCGCAGAATACCCCGTCCTGTGGACGGGGATGAATGCGGAGCGGGGGCAAGGGGGATGCAATCCCCCTCATTGCCTTTC